>JALZUF010000274.1 GCA_023301785.1 Alphaproteobacteria bacterium
AACTCTTGCTCTAAATCTGATTTTTTTTGATCTACAGGAGGAATTTTATACTGGGCATTATCTGAGGCCGCAGAAATAAGAAGCATTGCCGCTTCCGAAATTTCACTCTCTTCATCTTCTGATGACTTTTTACCATCTTCTGGATTACCCTCACCATCTTCAGATGAGGTTGAGTTCTTTTCAGGCATAATGCTTGAAATTTCAATAAAATCTTTAACGGTTAAGTTACCTACTTCACCAATTTTAGATAGTAATTGTTGGGCTTCAATTTCAGTTCCATTAATGAAAAAAGAAAGAGCAGAATCTTCATCAAATAAATACAACACCATACCGACTAAAACAACTTGCGCTCCTGTGTCTGGATCAGAAATTATTAAGTCATTACCGAGAATATCGATTTGTGCATTTTCTAGGTTGATACCTTCTAAATCGATTTTAGAATCAGGACCAATATTGTAAGAAACTTTTTGATCGGGCGCAGGAAATTTTATGGAAATTTTATTTCCACCGGAATTACTAGTATTTGAATTCTCATTATCTGCCATGACGACCTTTTTGAGCTATAATATTTTTTTGAAGTAACGTGAAGAAAATCACTAAGAGCTTAGAGTCTATAATATTTTCACAAAAAACCAAGCAACTTTATCCACAACCTCATTAATTATGAGCCAAGATCATTAATAAAGCCTTTATATATAGGGGATTTTAAGTAATTATATTACAAATTAATATTCATAATGCAAAAACACTACTCATAAGTCTTTGTTTTAATTTGTATTTTTGGATCTATAGGAAAATATTATTTAACAATTATTCAACATTCAAAATATCATCAAAATCATCTACAGAATCTAATTTTTTGTCGATATTTACATCATCTGATTCTGGCACTACGATTTCATCAATAGCTTTTTCATTTATCGCATCTATTACAGATTGAGGTTTTGGTGGTGTAATATTCGCTTTTTCTGAATCGCTTAAGAGATTATCTACGATTGTATCAACATTTTCTTGAGAATTTGCAGAGGCTTTTTTCTCATTTTCAAGCTGATATTCTAATAAATCACCTTCTAATGCATAGTTTTTCTTAATAAGCTCATCAACCTGCTTTTCTAAGCTAGATATTTCAGTTTGCAAACTATCGGTATCAATCTCTTCAACTTTTTCTAAAGCCTCCTTTAGCAATTCATTCTCAGAACGCAGGTTTGCTAAAGTAATTTCAAATTTTGCTATGATATCCTCATTAACAGGATCTTCTATCAATTCATCATCTGTATTATTACAGCTCATGATGCTGCCCAAAACATCATTATTATAGGCCGTACCAACGACACGGCTACGAAGCTCTTCTTTTTCTTTTTCTAGTAATGCCATCTTCGTTGTCAGGTTCTGAATAATAACGGCGCTTGAACTATCATAAGTGTTAGGCGGACATTCCTTGGCAGCAAGATCTTTTCTTGCACGTTCCCGATCATCATTATTTTTAATGGCATCATATTTAAGGTCTTCGATAATATCATCTGAATTCTTACTTAAATTTAATACAGGTTGAGTAGCGGTATCTTTTACTGGCTCTACATCTAAGGCTGGTGAAGAAATTGGTTCTTGCTCAGTTTTTATAGGCGCATAAGCAGGAGATTTTACTGCAGGAAGCTCTTCAATTTCTACAGCGTTACTATATTGGCTTGCTGCAGATACATTTGGTTGCGGCGAAGCTTGAGAAAAAGGGACGGCAACTTGAGGCACTCTTTTATTTAAAGACGTTAAGCATTTTTTAAAAAAGCTCATATTTTCAGGCATATTTTCCAACGGAAAATTATGTATCGTGTTATTCATCCTCAAAAGAACTCTTTCAGCATCTTGAACGTAATCAACATCGTTTAATTTATCCGGTAATGCCATAATGATCATAACCGGTGATAAATCAATATCTGTTACACCCAGATTATGCTTGATGCCATCAATGACCAAAAAAGCGTTCTGCGCAGAACCTTGAGATAAGTTAATTTTAGGACGAATATTTTTATTTTTTGGGGCAACCTGCAATGAGAAAAATATCTTTCCTTCATCACTGACTCCCATCATAACGTCCATATAATCGTCAAACAGCCAATGTGCCTCACAACTTTGTCCTGATCCAAAGTCAGATTCATCGACAGACACCCACCAATCTACCTTAGATGGATTCCATATACCCACTTGTGCTGAAGGGCTCGATTGAGCCATTACATGCCCAGCCGTTGCAAACAACATCACAATAGAAATTGCGGAAACAAAGAAAATTCTGTAATTATTCATCAATAACCAATTATTAAAATTATAGCCTTTACATTAAGCTATTATATTAATAAATCCACAGGGCAATTAAATTTATACTATGATTTTGACAGGAAAAATACTTATTTTACAGAAGAAACTAATTTTATTTCACGCAACATAGTAAATTATTATATATGACTTTTAGTTATTCACTTATGTTAAAACCAATCACTTTCTAAACATCTATATACCTAAAAACATGAAACATTCAAAAACGATAGCTATTATTGGCGGAGGCCCATCAGGCCTCATGGCGGCAGACATATTATCTGCCAATGGTTACCAAGTGACGATATATGAACGTAAAGCCACATTTGGCCGTAAATTTCTTATGGCTGGTCGCGGCGGTCTAAACATCACGCATTCAGAAAATATAGATGGCTTTATAAAAAAATATGGCACAGCGGCAAGCAATATAAAACCATTAATCGATAAGCTTACACCAAACGATTTAAGACAATGGTGCCAAAGCTTAGGTGAAGAGACTTTTATCGGATCAAGCGGTCGTATATTCCCCAAAAGCTTTAAAGCCTCCCCCCTCTTACGAGCATGGCTCAAAAAACTAGAAAAACAAAACGTTATCTTCAAAGTAAAATATGATTGGCAAGGATGGGATCAAGACAAACTTATATTTAAAGCTGATGAGGATATAACTCATGTGCAAGCTGACGCTACACTTCTTTGCCTAGGCGGCGCATCATGGCCACATCTTGGATCCGATGGGTCTTGGGTTAACATTCTCAAAAGAGAGAAAGTTTTGATCTCACCTTTAAAACCCTCAAATTGTGGCTTTTTTGTTAAATGGAGTAGTATTTTTGCAGAAAAATTTGAAGGTAAATCGCTAAAATCTGTGACCCTATCTTTTCAAGGTAAAAAAATTAATGGTGAATTTATGATCACAAAAAATGGTGTAGAAGGCGGAGCCATATACGCTTTATCGTCTTTTTTACGCGATGAAATTACGCGCAGCAAATTGGCCCACCTCACTTTGGACTTAAAACCAGGTTTGAGCTTAGGCGAAATACAAAAAAGATTACAAAAACCAAAGGCAAAATTATCAACTTCTAACTACTTGCGTAAAACCTTAAACTTATCTGATGTTGCAATTGGGCTTCTTATGGAGTTACCAGACCGGAAAACCTTAAATGATTATTCGGCAGAGAAAATGGCGAATACAATTAAGTTTTACAAGCTAAAATTAGAAGACACCTTCCCTATTGAGCGTGCAATATCAACAGCAGGCGGAGTTTCTTTTGACGCCATTGATGATAATTTTATGTTGCTAAACAAGCTTAATATCTATGTTAGTGGTGAAATGTTAGACTGGGAAGCACCCACAGGCGGCTACTTACTTCAAGCATGTATAGCAAATGGCGCCTATGTCGCAAATGCTATCATCACTCAGGATCACAACAAAAATATATAGAAGATAAATTGGCAAAATCTGTCGAAAATGCTAAAACCTTCCCATGATATTAGACACATTCCCAACCCCTGAAGAATTTTATAAAACCTATTGGGGCAAAAAACCCTTTATCATTCGTAAGTATATCCCTGAAGAGGTAATCACAACATTTATTAATGGTGACACCTTAGCTGGCCTAGCCTTAGAAGAAGATATTAAATCGCGCCTTATCAAAAACAATGAAGACGGTAATAAATGGGTGTGTGAGCATGGTCCGCTGAATGAAGATGTTTTTGACGACATTGGGAACAAAAATTGGAGTATTCTTGTTCAAAACGTAGAACAGTACCATAAAGACACCGCAAACCTTCTTCCCTATTTTCAATTTTCGCCGCGTTGGCTACTTGACGACATCATGGTTAGCTTTTCGGCACCTGGCGGCTGTGTAGGCCCACATACTGATAGCTACCATACCTTCTTAGTACAAGGCATAGGTAAACGTTCGTGGAAAATTAGCGCTGATCAAATTACTGACGATGTTTACGTTGATAATGCAGATATGAAAGTTCTTAAAAATGGTTTTGAAGGCGAAGCATACGAAGTTGAGGTTGGAGATGTGATCTATATGCCGCCCTTCTTCGGACATGAAGGTAAAACGATCGAAGCCGCTATGACTTTTTCTGTTGGGTTTCTTGGCCCTAAAATGTCTGATTTACTCAGTGAATATGCCTTACATTTGGAAGAAAATGAATCTATAAACCAACGGTTTTTAGCAGAAGAACTAGATGAAGATAGTGCCTCTTTTACTATTGGAACAACGACAGTTGACTCAATTAGAGATAATTTGATTTCATCTTTAAAGTCTGATAATTTTTCCTCATGGATGGCAGAATATTTTTCCACACCAACACATGAAGAAATTGAAGAACCTTGTACAGATAAGGAAATTAATTTTTTAGATAAATTTAAAAACGGTGGCTCTCTTTGTCTCCTCAACCATGTGAAATTGTCAATAACACGCACAAGTAATGGTGATTATACTCTCGCTATCTTAGGTGAGCATATGACTATAAAAAAATCATACGAAACACTGATTAAAAAATTAAATAACAATCAAAATATAACTATTCATGACTGTGAAAACTCACACGATAAAAATGAGTTTACAGAAATCATATCAACCCTATACCAACAGAATATACTTACTTTTGACAATGACTAGTGATCCTATTCATCACATGACCCCAAAAGGGTACGCTGTTTTGAAACAGGAGCTACATTATCTTTTGCATGATGAGCGCCCCAAGATCGTAGAGATTGTTTCTTGGGCCGCAGGCAATGGTGATAGATCAGAAAATGGTGATTATATTTACAACAAAAAACGTTTACGTGAAATTGATCGTCGCGTGCGTTACTTAACAAAAAAAACAGAAAATGCACAGATTGTAGACCCTAAAGAACAACAAAATATTGATCGTATTTTTTTTGGTGCTCAAGTTACATATTTAAGAAAAAATAAAAAAGAGGTCACAGTCAGACTAGTAGGTATTGACGAAGCTGACTTTTCTGTAGGAAAAATAAATTGGCAATCACCTGTTGGAAAATCGCTGTTAAAAGCTCAAGAAGGCGATACTGTCAAAGTTCACATAGAAGATGGAATTGAACTAATAGAAATCCTTGAAGTTTCTTATCCGATTGACGAAATATAAAAAGGCTCTTTCCCGTTTTAAAGAAAGAGCCTTTGAAAATATTGTTTAGTGCTATGGATTAAATAATTAAAGAACCATTATTCAGCATGTCCTCTAAACTTACGCCTGTAACGCCTTCTAAAACAACCATGTCAACTGGGTCTTCACCAGGGAGTACGTTTTGACGAGAGTTCCCATCTGCATCAAAAGAGATAATAGTATTACCGTCTTTCGTAGTAGTTGCAGTTATAAAGCCTTCAAGAATAGCTTGCATCGGATCCATACCAGCGAGTAAATCAGAGAAATCTAAAGCATCACCCTCTGCCGTATCAAAGTCAGTAACAGTATCAACTGATCCTAGAGCAGATTTACCAAACACAAATGTATCTGCGCCGCTTCCACCAAAAAGAACATCGTTGCCGGCATCACCGTAAAGAACGTCATCTCCTAGTCCTCCATTTAGTCTATCGTCACCAGAACCGCCATGAAGCGTGTCATCTCCACGATTACCATTCAATGTGTCGTTACCAGAATCACCCTTGATAATGTCATTACCTGCACCACCAAAAAGTTTATCATTGCCAGTTCCACCAAACATTTTATCATGGCCATTTCCACCGTACAGAACGTCATTACCCTGACCGCCATACATCGTATCGTTACCGTTTCCACCATATAATGTGTCATTAAATGTTACTGTTGGATAATAAGGGTAGTAAATTGTATTGGAAATAACGTCTTCCGTAGTTTCACGAAGAATAGCAAAAAGTTCTGCGCTATCGCCGTAGATAGTATCATCACCATTGCCACCACGTATAATGTCGTTACCATTGCCGCCATAAATTGTGTCGTTACCATCTCCACCATGAATAAAGTCGTTAGATGATGGCTTAAAATAGAAACAACCTACACCGCAATATGCTGCCTTATTAGCGTATGAGACGGAGAACTGATCATCACCATAAATAATATCATCTCCTTTTCCGCCATAGATTCTATCACTGCCAGCTCCACCAAAAATGGTGTCATTTCCATTACCACCATGGATGTAGTCTTTACCCTGACCGCCACGGATAATGTCTTTACCATTACCACCAAATATTTTGTCGTTGCCAGCATCACCATTAAGGCGATCATTACCGTTACCACCGCGTATAGTATCATCACCATTACCGCCATAAACAGTATCATTACCGTTACCACCATGAATAATGTCATTTGATAGAGGTTGCGGATAGTACAATAGATCTGTTCCACAAAAGCCTATATCACTCTTGCAGATAGTGAAGAATTGGCCATCACCATAGATGACATCATCGCCATTACCACCATATAATCGGTCACTACCAGCGCCACCATTGATGGTATCATCACCGTTACCACCTGAAATAAAGTCGTTTCCAGTACCGCCATTGATCACATCATCACCATTGCCACCAACAATTCTATCGTTACCTTCATCCCCATTTAGGTAATCATTTCCATTACCACCATTGATCTTGTCATCACCATAGCCACCGAAAATAGTGTCATTTCCATTACCGCCAAATAATTTATCATTGAAGGTTGCATAAGGTACTATATCGCCAGCTATTGTTAAGTTGGATGAATTACTGGCTACAGAATCTAGTTTCGTATACGCCCAAAAAATATTTTGGTTATCACCATATATAACGTCATTGCCATTGCCGCCATAGACAGTGTCATTTCCGTTTCCACCGTAAATTGTATCGTTACCGTTACCGCCATGAATGACATCATTAGAAAGTTGTTGAGGGTAGAATATTGCGCTCGTACCATTTTCATGCGTTATGGGCTGATCATAAATAAAAGATGGACTATCTCCATAAATCACATCATTTCCATTACCACCAAAAATTTTATCATTACCGCCAAAGCCATAGATCAAATCATCTTTGTTTGTTCCTCTCAAAAGATCACTTTGATAGGTTCCTTTAATAGTATTTATATTTGGGGGGCTAATAGGTTGACCAATAACCAATTTATCTTCTTTTAAAAGTATTTCGTGTTCTACAGTTAACATTATCTTCTCCATTGTTGCTTTTAAGATTATGTAATCAATGTCTCATGCTTTGAGGCAAGAGTTGTTGGATCGCTGTAAGAAAGATGTAAGAAAGATGTAAGTATAAGTTAACAGCACTAAAAACATTAAAAATAAGGAGCTGATTGGCATTAAAATGTCCACAAACACTTTATAGTTCGAGAGCTTCACAACAGCCAAAGCAGAAAAATCAGGCTGGCGAGGACTCAATACACACAAATCACTCTAACTGAAACCGCATGGTAATAAAAAATGGAGTACCACGTTAAATTATTTTTAGAATAGTTCTCAAACAACAAATTAGGCTACAGATAAAATAATATCAGCAGTTTGCTGAACCATTTTCTCTTTAGAGAAGTTATTAGTAACTTTGACTTTTGCTTTCTTATTAAGTTCATCAGCCCAACTAGGATTATCAACGTATTTTTGAATAGCCGTCGCTAGAGATTCTACATCAGCCATAGGCGTAAGCTGACCCGTGACATTATGCTCAATAATCTCTTTCGCACCGCCCGCATTTGTTGCAATAACCGCAGCTCCAGCCATAGAAGCTTGAGCAATGACTTGGCCAAAAGGCTCTGGTAAAGTTGAACAATGCGCGACAATATCACAAGCACTCATAGCATGAGGAACGTCATCAATATGTCCTGTAAAAGACACACGATTTTCAATGTCCAATGATTTTAATTGCTCCATGAGTTGCTTTTTAAAGTCTTCTTCTCCAAACAGAGCATCACCAACAATAACCGCATTTACACCTTCTATACGTGCAATGGCCTCAAGAAAAATATTTTGGCCCTTCCATGAAGAGATTCTACCAAAAATTCCAACAAGTGGTTTGTTATCGGGACTATATTTTTTCTTAAACGATGAAATAATTTCTTGATCTTTTGAGGCCGCCTCAAACTTATCAATATCAATTCCAGGATATATCACATGAACATTTTTAGTATTGGCGCGCGCCAGTTTCCATGCCTCCAAACTAGCCTGAGAGTTAAGTACAACTCTGTTCGATGTCATATATGAAAGAGCTACTAGCAAGAAGATTAAAATTTTATTGAAATAATTAGGAGATAAAATATCATTCATAAACCAGATGATTGGTTTACGGTGAAACGGCTTTGCAATAGAGGCAATTAAAAAAGCCTTTTGCGAAACAGGCACAATCACATCATGGTTTTTTGCTTCTTTAGCCAATTTTTTTATCATAGATAAGCTTGCAGGAATTGTTTTCAATAGTGCTTTTAAGCCATCATTCTTCGTAAAATTTTCTAAACTTTTAGGCATTGGGATAATTTCAGAATTAATCTTTTTGTCTTTTAAAGCTTTCTCAAGCGCACCAGATTTAAAATGGACGACTTTAATATTTGAAAAATCTAATTTTTCGGCAATATCCATCATCTTAAACTCAGCGCCGCCTATGTTTCCAACATGAGTCAAAAATAATATCTTTTTGTCTTGGCTTGCCATCATCATAATCTTTCACAAAATATATTTAAATTATCCTAGAAATCCAACATCTCTAATACAACCTTATTATCCCCACAGCAATACAATCATACTGCAGATTGAATGATAGAAACCTTATATGGTCCTATGATTGGGCTGAAAAAGCGACTTTAACATCAATAAAATTTAAATACTTAAAATTTTATATATAATTATGGAAATTTAAACGCTTATTATGTTTAAATTGTATGCAGGGACATCACGGGTAACGGATGTTAGGGAATTTCGAGTATGGGTACTCAGCTTTTTTTAAATATAATGCCAGCAGATCAAACAATTGATCTGCTATCCTCCATTTCTTTAAACAACGATGAGAATGGTTTTGCCTCTGCCGAAATAACGGCAAGCGAATATGATTACGATTCAAATTATGAGTTGAATGATATAGATCAACTTATCTCACCCTCTGTCTTATCAGCGCAAAACAACGTCGTTGTAAATGCGCCATCAGACGCCCCCTTTATTGTTATTGATCCGCCTGGGTTAATTGTTGGCCAAAACATAGGTGATGTCACTAGCTCTACCGAAAGTTATGCTGTCGGTCAGGGTAGCGGTACAATCATCGGTTTAAATAGTAGTGATTTACTTGTTGGTGATTACGGGGGTTCTACATTAGAAGGCCAAACTCAAAATTATAATATTGTCTTTATGTTGGATGTCAGTGGCTCTATGAGTGCGGCTTCCGTTACAGGCGAAAGCCGATTAGAGCTTATGGTTCGTTCAGTGAGTGAACTTTTAACCAGTTTTTCTAGCTTTGAAGGCGGAGAGATTAAAGTTCATATTTCAGCCTTTAGTACAGATAGCGGTAATAGCGGTACTTTTACTATTACCGATACAGAGAGCTTTAATGATGCCATTGATTTATTGAATAACCTAACACATGGCGGTTATACAAATTATGAAGCTGGCCTTCAAAGTGCCGTTGATTGGTTACAAAATGGCGATGCCATTGAAAATGCAACCACTACCAGCTATTTCCTAAGTGATGGTTTTCCAAACTTTGCTATTAATGACGCAATAGGTAACGCTGAATCAACATCAGGCACGTCCCTATCGGCAATCGATCATATTCTTGGCTTAGATGGTTCTAACGAGGTAGTACAGTTACAATCTTTGAGTGACGAAGTGATCGGTGTCGGCATTAGTATTGGCGATAGTATTTCAAATATTGAACTTATTGATTCAGACGGCAATGCGCTTAATGTTCCTGCAGATCAGTTATCTACAGTACTTCAAGAAACCAACCCTATAACCAAACTAGCCTCTGTTGGTGATGATGAAATTAACGGCAATGAAGGTAATGATATTATCTTTGGTGATGCCCTGAATACCGATGCTTTGGCCGCTATTCATGGCCTTAACACAGAACAAGGAGATGGATGGGAGGTCTTCGTGCAATTGGAAGCAGGGCAAGGCACAAACCCCTACTGGAACAGAAGTAGCACTACTGCGTATATTCGTAACAATGCCGAAGAACTTGCTGTAGAGATAATAACAAATGATGGCTTAACACGTATTGGCGGCAATGACATTTTAAACGGTGGCGCTGGAAATGATTTAATTTTTGGCCAAGAAGGTGATGACATCATCAATGGCGGTTATGGTACTGATATTTTGTATGGAGGGTCTGGTGCAGACGTCTTCATATTCGAAGCATTGCAAAACACTGACACCATTAAAGATTTTAACGCTTTAGAGGGCGACACTCTAAATCTATCAGACTTACTAGTGACTTATAACCCCGCTCAAGATGCTATCAATGATTTTGTATTTTTGTTGGAAGAAAATGGCAATACGAGCGTCTTAGTTGATAGTTCTGGCAGTGATCCAGTTACGGGGGCTATAGAAGTTGTTATTCTTGAAGGTGTTACAGGTATTGATTTAAACGAACTTGTTAATAATGATTCTTTAATTATCTAAAACTTGAAAGTAGCACGAACTGTACCGCTAAAAATATCTGCATCTTCATAAGAAAAATCAGAAATATTTGAACCATCACGTACTTTCAAAACAGGGATATTGCCCAGCCTCTTATAATTACCTTGAATAGTGAAAATAGCAGGACTGTTGAAATCAATATCCACTCCCGCTTTTAATCCATAGCTATGTGTATTCCGATCACTTTCAGTCTTAGCCACTTGGTCAGCAATTCCGGTAAAACTTAAACTATCTGTGCCTTCACCATTATTAAAATCATAAGCATATTTGGCACCGCCAAAAACATCAAAAATAGAGTTAATTTTGTAAGACATATCCAATCCGATTGTAGAGCTTATGGTACGGACATCGGTTTTGGTGTTATAGGAAAAGCTTCTAATAAAAAACGGAATATTTCCAGCAAATGAATTATCGGTTATAGTTCTTCCATACTCAAGGCCAGCCGAAGGCGTTAATATAATAGCCGAGTTAGGCATCTTTAACACTGACTCAACACCCAATTTAAATTTATAATAATCAAATTCAGCATCATAACGAGCACCCGTGATTTGATTGTTTGCTCCTGGCAGAAGAAAGCCAGCGCCTGCTGGACCTACGCCAACACCAGGTATAAGAAGATTGTTTCCCATCGGGTCCAATGTACCAAAATTTTTATTTTGATCTGCGCGTCCTTGTTCAACGCCACCAGTAATTTTCAAACCAATAAAGTTTCGGAATAATAAATTAGAAATATTGTTTTTATGAACTTGATAACCAAAGTTAATTCCCGCGGAATTAAAATTAAGATTATCACCAACTTCAACAAAATTAAAAACATTAGGCCCTGCACCAATCTGAGTTCCCAAATAAGATGATTTTTCTGGCTGGAAAGAACCAATTTCAGCACCAAGTGAAAGTTCAAAGTTCTTGTATTTATTTTTAATTGGATCAGCATAAACACAAGAAATATTTACTGCAGCATTCATAAGGAAGCTGATAATAACCAGAAGAACAACAGGCCGTAATTTTCCCATATTTTTTAAATTCCATTTATTTGAATCTTTAATATATATAGGAAATTTAAGGGTAACTGTCACGTTAACTCGTTAAATTTGATTATTTAGTGTGAAATTCATGATATAAAGGCCGAAAAATTTGAAACCTCAGCCAAAGAGTTTGTTGAATATGGGCTCAGAAAAAGGTGCTTGTTGAAACCCGAACATAAGCTGCTGAATCAAAATGTTCTTCTAATGTAATGGCAGTGCTTACAATCAAACGCTAACTTTTCTCTGTTAAAAGTTAGCTAATAGAGAATTTAGTAAACACCCATTGCTTTATACAATCTAATGATAGCATTAGCCTGCACTTGTTCTGACAAGACTTTAGCTAAATCCGTTTCGTTCAGTGTTCTTTGTGCATCTAATAAATCAATAAATGATATTTCACCCTCAGTATATAATTGCTGTGATAATTTCAATGCTTTCTCTGCATTATCATATGCCTTTTGAATGGAGACACCTTGCTTATTCAAAAGGCTTATATCAACTAATGCTTTTTCAACCTCAACCACAGCATTTAAAACCTTTTTACGATAGCCTTCAAACGCCTGCTTTTCACGCTCTCGTGACGCATCAATTTCACCTTCAATACGTCCAAAATTTAGTAACGACAGAGCTGTACCTGCTGCTAAAGTCCAAACATTGGTAGAATTTACTAACGCGTTCTCTGCAATCCCATAAAACCCTGATAAAGAAAATGTAGGCATAACAGATGCTGCGGCAGCCCTACTCAACGATGTTGCTTCTTCTAATCTAGCAATCGCCGCCCGAATATCTGGGCGATTATTCAATACAGATGCCTGTGCCATTAAAATAGGCTCAAGTTTTAATAAGGTGATATCCATTTCACCTTCAATAACTGGCAAAATATCAGCTGGTAACGCACCCGTTAGAGCGGTAAGTTGAAAACGCGCATTATCCGCGTTACGCTTAAACTCTGGAATTAAAGCCTCAGTCGTATTAACCAATGCTTCTGACCTTTCAACATCTAATAAAGGTATTTCACCAACGTCATATTGTTGACGAATAAGAGTTAACGTTTCTTTTTGAATACTTAAATTTTTATTGGCAATTGTTACTTGTTTTTGCGCTGCGCGAAAGTTTGTATACACGCGCGCAACCTCAGAAATTAATGTTAAGCTTGTGTCATGATATTGCGCCTCTAATTCGTTTATTTTAGCGTTCGCTGCATCAACACGATTTCGATTAACGCCAAAAATATCAACTTCAAACGATGCGTCAAACCCTGCCTCATAATAATTATCTGCCATTTCCCCATTATCTTGCCAGCCACCATCCGCACGCAATCCTATTTCAGGAAATAATGATGATCGCGTTATTTGACGAATAGAGCGAGCCTCTATAATACGCGATTTTGCAATATTACGGTCTGGGCTTCCCTCTAATGTCATTTCAATGAGCTTATTTAAAGCCACATCATTGAAATCAAGCCACCAGTTTTTCAATTTTGAAGCCTCTACTTCCTCTACCAAATTCATTTGGTCGTTTGAAACCCATGATTGGTTATCTACTAGAACTGGAAACTTTAGGCCTGATGTTACACATGCTGATAACACTAGAACAGAACTACTAATAAGACATAGATTTTTAATTTTCATGAGATGGTATCCTGTTTTACAGTTTTATGAACATGTCTCATTTCTATTTTTCGGAAGAGAACATAAAATACAGGAGTGAATATAAGGCCAAATATTGTTACGCCTATCATTCCACTAAACACCGCCACACCAATCGCTTGACGCATTTCTGCGCCAGCGCCCGATGCTAAAACCAATGGTAAAACGCCCATAATAAAAGCAATTGATGTCATCAAAATTGGGCGAAGACGAAGATATGCGGCCTCTATAGCTGCCTCCACAATTGTTCGCCCTTTATCTTCTAATTCCCGTGCAAATTCCACAATTAAAATTGCGTTCTTGCAAGCCAACCCCGCCAAAACAAATAGTGCAATTTGGGTGAAAATATTATTATCGCTCCCATAAGTATAAATGCCGATAATGGCTGATAATATTGCCATCGGCACAATCATGATAACGGTTAAAGGTAAAACCAAACTTTCATATTGTGCGGCTAAAACCAAAAACACCAATAACAAACATAAAGGGAAGACATACAGCGCCGTATTACCCGCAATGACTTGTTGATAGGTCAACCCAGTCCATTCATACCCAACACCGCGGGGTAAGTTATCATCTAATATTTTTTCAATGGCAGCCTTTGCTTGCCCTGATGAAAACCCTTCAGCAGCGCTACCATTAATATCCGCAGAACGGAATCCATTATAACGCATAGCCGTTTCTGGCCCAAAGGTCTCACTCACCTTAACAACGGATGACAACGGCACCATCTCACCACGGGCAGTTCTAGTTTCCAGTGTGTTTATATCATTGGCACTTGATCTAAATTTTTTATCAGCCTGCGCAATAACTTGATAGGTTCGACCAAATAAATTAAAATCATTAATATAGCGAGATCCTAAATAAACCTGCATCGTATTGAATATTTCATCAATCGGAATACCTAATTTTTGTGCTTTTGTTCGATCAACATCTGCAAATAATTGCGGGAAATTAATTTCGTAGTTTGTAAAAACACTATACGGATTTAATGCTTTATCACCACGCGCTATATTCACAATATTTTGAACAGTTTCGTTGAACTGTAAATCACCAGTGTTGGAGCGGTCTTGTAACTGAAGCGCAAATCCACCCGTATTACCCATGCCGCGGACAGGCGGTGGCATTACAACGACAATAAAGGCCTCTGATATGGCACCAAATTTTTGCTGTAAATTATTTTTAATATCCTCGCCGCTCAAGCCTTTTCTTTTGTCGAAGTCACCAAGACGAATAAATGTAATGCCTGCTGCGGGAGAATTCACAAAACCATTAATGGATAGCCCAGGAAACTGAACAGCGCCTGACACGCCCGCTTCCTCAAGCGCGATATCTCCCATTTTTCGCATAACGTCTTCTGACCTTTCTAATGTTGCGCCGGGTGGTAATGCCGCAAAAGCAACCAAATAACCTTTATCTTGTGAAGGCACAAATCCACTAGGAACTTTTCCAAAACCATAGGCCGTAAAACCGATTAGAATTCCAAATATAATCATCATGATGAATTTACGGCGGGCAAATACGCCAACAGATTTAGCGTATCCATTCTGACCCTTTTCAAAACTCTTATTAAATATTTTAAAAAACCACCCGAAAAGAAAATTAATAACGCGTGTTAACCAATCATTGCCTTCACCTTTTGGCTTTAACAATAATGCAGCCAACGCAGGTGATAATGTCAGTGAATTAAATGTAGAAATGAAGGTAGCAATGGCAATTGTAATGGCAAATTGTTTATAAAACATTCCCGTTAAACCGCTTATAAATGAAATGGGAATAAAGACAGCGGCCAAAACTAAAGATGTTGCAATAATAGGCCCGGTAACCTCTTTCATGGCTTGAATAGTGGCATCTTTTGGCGACTTTCCATCTTCGATATTCCGCTCAACATTTTCAACAACAACAATGGCGTCATCGACGACAATTCCAATCGCCAAGATCAATCCAAACAATGTTAAAACGTTAATTGAGAACCCCAATAACAACATAAAGGCAAAGGTTCCAATAATAGACACAGGAACAGCCAAAAGCGGAATAATAGAGGCGCGCCAGCTCTGAAGAAAAACAATAACAACCAAAACAACCAGCGCTACAGCCTCTAGCAATGTTTTGATCACAGCTTTGATAGAATCACTGACAAATACCGTTGGGTCATAAACGATTGAGTAATCGACACCATCAGGCATGTATTCTTTGAGTTCGGCCATTTTAGCGCGCACGTTTTTTGAAATATTGAGTGCATTTGAACCAGGAGAGGCAAACACAGGAATAGCCACAGCCTGCTGATTGTTTAATAAAGACCGAAGAGCATAACTTTGTGAATCTAACTCAATATCCGCTATATCTGATAAACGCGTAATAATGCCGTTATTATCACGCTTAATAATAATATCTTCAAACTCTTCGATTGTTTTTAAACGCCCTTGGACATTAATAGGCATTTGAATTTGTACATTTTCATCATATGGCGGCCCACCAATAAGACCTGCCGCAACCTGAAGGTTTTGACTTTGAATAGCGCTTATAATATCGCTGGATGTTAGATTTCTTTCAGCGGCTTTATTGGGGTTAAGCCAAATTCGCATAGCATAATCCCCTGATCCAAATAAACGAACTTGGCCTATACCCTTAATTTTAGCCAATTGATCTTTAACATTAATCGTCGCGTAATTACGAAGATATAACATGTCATATGAGTTATCAGGAGATCGTAAATGCACCACCATGGTCAGATCGGGTGAGCTTTTTACTACTGTTACACCTAAGGCTCTTGTCACATCAGGTAATCTTGGAAGCGCCTGTGAAACACGATTTTGAACCATTTGCTGCGCCAAGTCCGCATCAGTTCCAATGGCAAAAGTTACAGTCAAGCTTAATCTGCCATCGCTTGTTGCCTTTGAATCCATATAAATCATGTTTTCAACACCATTAATTTGTTCTTCTAACGGCATTGCAACTGTTTCCGCGATGACGGAGGGGTTTGCCCCTGGGAAGTTAGCCGTTATTTGTATAGATGGTGGTGAAACTTCAGGATATTCTGTAATTGGTAAATTAAAAACAGACACTAATCCTGAGATCAAAATCAAAATTGAAAGAACACTTGCAAAAATTGGGCGTTCAATAAAAAAACCAGAAATATTCATGATATTTTATATACCTTGATCTTTAATTTGAGGTGAAACAGGCATGCCTGGTCTAATTTTTATTAGCCCTTCAATAATTACTTTTTCATCTGTATTTAAACCTGATTTTATAACACGACGCCCTTTGGTTATTTCGCCAATATTGACTGAGCGATAAGCGACAACATTATCCTCTCCAACAACATAAACAAATTTTCTATCCTGATCTGTTCCTAATGCAATTTCTGGTACTGTAATGACTGCAGCAGGTTGTGATTGACCCATTTTAATAGTTGCAAACATCCCTGGCAGTAGAGATGCTCCTGTATTTTTAAACAAAGCTCGGGCACGTATTGTCCCTGTGGTAGGATCAATACGGTTATCAAAACTATCTATTGTCCCCTCATATTTTTTATTACCATTACCAACAAATAACTGGACTGGAATATCGTCAGGTTTATCCCCAGAAATGGCTACATATGTCTTTTCGTCCACGTCAAAATCGGCGTAAATGCCCTCCGTCGCAACAATCGATGTTAATAAGGGCGCATTAGGTCCAGGCTGAACCAAATTACCTACTTTAATCTCCGCGCGACTTATTTTTCCTGAGATCGGTGCTTTGATATACGCATAATCAACATTGACTTTTGCTTGTTCCACTAGAGCAGAAGCGCTTTTAACGGCATCTTTAGCTGTGCGGGCTGTATTTTGTCTTTCATCCAAAAGTCGTTGAGAAATGGCTTTTGTGGCAATCAATTCTTTGGCACGGTTATATTCTTTAGCTGCAAGCGATGCGTTGTTTTTGGCTGCGGCCAAATTCGCGCGCGTTTGATCTAAAATTGCTTTAAATGGACGCGGGTCAACCACATATATAATGCTCCCCTTTTTAACCATCTGGCCATCTGTGAAGCGAATATCAGTTATTATACCAGATACCTGCGGCCTAATTTCTGCGAACCCTATCGCTTCTAATCTAGCAGAAAATTCTGACCAAATTTGTATTGGTTCTGATTTTACAATCTCAACATTAACGATCGTTGCCTGAGACGCCTTTGCAGGCTCTGTGGCCATCGATTTTTTCTGATCCGTGGTGACAAATAAAAATATTGCTACAATCCCACTTATAATTGTTAACGATAATAATGACTTTTTCAATGAGGTCATTTTGTAATACCTTTCCAAAAAATATTAAAACTTTTTTCAATCACAGATGCCACTTCACTTTGAGGGATATTTCTAGATTGAATATAAGATAATGTAGAATCTAAAATCCCTTCACATATAGAGCACGCTAGATCATCAGGCAATTTTATAAGGATACCATCTGTAATTCCCTGATCTACTTTTTCATCAATTTTTAACCAAGCTTGATTTCCCTCGTCCATAACATCGTCACTTAAAACTTGTGATGTTTTTAGCAAATCCAATGTCGTTTTTTCCAAAGGATTCTCTTTACACCATCTCGCAAATGACAGCCAAACGTCTAGAAAAATATCATGTAATTCTCCTTCAAGGTTTATAGGATCTATAATGTAACTTGCCATGCGTGTTTTAATATGTACGTACACAGAATCAATCAGCACTTGTTTAGTTTCAAAATAATTAAATAACGTGCCATTAGAAACATTCGCCACCTTGGCGATTTTAGCGGTTGATACCCCAACCCCTTCCTTGGCAAAAAGGTGAATAGCCGTAGTAATAATATGTGTGTTTTTATTATTCATGACACCAACAAACTTGATTAGACAACGACGATTGAATAGAAAAATGACTGACTAGTCAATACAATATATCAACTAGTCATAACATGAGTGGCAGCGCTTGCAGTCTGTCGCTAACTTTTCTCTAAAACTTTCTTAAGTTATTTTATATTATTAATATTTATTGTTAACATCCAACGCAATGAGAGATATTCAATACAAACAAGTAATTAAAGAGGTAAAAGACTGTACGATATGCAGCGCTCATTTACCTCATGGCGTGCGCCCAGTTTTCCAAATTAATCCCAACGCAAAAGTTTTGATCGTTGGACAAGCCCCTGGTAGTAAAGTTCACGCAACAGGAATTCCTTTCGACGATCCCAGCGGTGATCGTTTGCGTGATTGGATGGGGATTGATAAAGATACATTTTATAGTTCAGAACAAATCGCTATCCTGCCAATGGGATTTTGTTATCCCGGCAAAGGAAAATCAGGTGATTTACCACCACGTAAAGAATGTGCTGATAAATGGCGTATCCAATTGCTAGGTCTCATGCCTAATATCCAATTAACACTCGTTATTGGGCAATATGCCTTGGATTGGCATCTTAAAGAACAAAAAAAGAAAAACCTCACAGAGACGGTCAGGGCTTGGCAGGAATACTGGCCTGAAAATTTACCATTACCGCACCCTTCTCCAAGAAATAATATATGGTTGAAAAAAAATTCTTGGTTTGAAACAGACATTCTTCCACAATTAAAACAAAGAATTACAGAAGTATTATAAAACTATTACAATTACCTTGTAACTTTCAATTGACCTTAACGAATATAATGTTATCTATGTATATATAGGTAAAAAATAAGTATGACTGATACAAAAACAAAAATATTGGATTTAGCAGAAAGCTTAACTCAGGAAAGAGGGTTTGCGGGCTTTAGCTACTTGGACCTTGCTGAGACTATTGGCATTAAATCGGCCAGCGTTCACTACCACTTCAAAAGCAAAGATGATTTAGCAGTGGCATTGGTTGAACGTACCCATGAAATGCATGTAAAAGCATTTCAAGATATGGATAGCACAATCAAAAGCCCTAAAAAACGCTTAGAAGCGTTGATTGAATATTTCCAAGGTTACGCAAAAAACCATAAATTTTGCTTATGCGGCATGATGGCTGCCGAGTTTTACTATGTAACGCCTAAGGCACATAAATTATTAGAGACATATTTTTCCGATTTTGAAAGCTGGATTGAGCAACAATTTAAAGAGATGGGACATAAGAACTCCAAAAACCAGGCCTTAAGTTTTTTAAGTGCCCTAGAAGGATCATTATTATTAGCTAGATTGAAGCGTGACCCCAAAATAATTAAAGATGCATTAAAGGTATTTTTAAAAACATAGTATTTTTTAACTAAAAAACTTACCTATATATAGGTAACTAATTAAATAACAAAAGCGAATAAAGAACATGAAAAAAATAAA
>JALZUF010000275.1 GCA_023301785.1 Alphaproteobacteria bacterium
CCCACCACACCAAGTGCTTGCCATTCTTTTTGCGCGCTTCTTGCCTTAACAATAGCCTCAGCAACATCATTGCCACTAGAAATGGTAACTTCACCAATGGCATTTAAATTTGAAGGATTGTACGAAATAATTTTATCATTATTCATTTTTGGATCGGCGACCATGACGTTCTCCTTTGAGTTTGATTGTGCTTTATCAGCAAAAAGTAAGTCACTATAGAACAAAAGCCACTCTATGCAAAGCGCACCAAAGAAACGACTCGGTCACCCCTAAAAATAAAGCAAGAAAAAACCCGCTGACTTTCATCAAACGGGTTTTTAAAATTCTTATTTGTAAGTGTATTAACGTTTCGCCCACTGTTTCGAACGACGCGCTTTGTGCTTACCAATTTTCTTACGCTCAACAACACGTGCATCACGTGTAAGCATACCTGCTTTTTTCAAGCTCGGACGAAGTTCAGGCTCAATGTTTTCTAGCGCACGAGAAATACCGTGACGCACAGCACCCGCTTGACCTGACATACCACCGCCTTTAACTGTTGCAATAACATCAAATGCGTTAACACGATCAACGATCAAGAAAGGCTGATTCATAACAAGCAAGTGTGTTTGACGACAAAAGTATTGGTCTTGCGGCTTGCCATTAACAATCACTTGGCCTTTACCTTTTTTCAACCAAACACGTGCTACAGATTCTTTACGACGTCCTGTTGCATATGCACGGCCCAACTTATCAATCTTAGGCTCTTTCTTTTCAGCTTTCGCTGCTGGAGCATCGGCTTTTGCTTCTTCTGCTTTAGGGGCAACGTCTGTCGCTGCGCCTAAATCTTTAAGGTCTTTTACTGTTTCTTCAGCCATTTTCTAGTCTCTCTTATTCTTTGGGTTCATCGCAGCAACATCCAGAACTTCTGGGTTTTGCGCTTCATGTGGGTGCTCACTACCTGGGTAAACGCGAAGGTTACTCATGATCTGACGACCAAGAGGACCACGGGCGATCATACGCTCAATAGCTTTATGAACAACGCGCTCAGGGAATTTTCCTTCAAGGATTTCACCTTTTGAACGTTCTTTAATTCCACCTGGGTAACCAGTGTGCCAGTAAAAAATATCGCCATCGCGTTTATTTCCTGTCAAACGCACATCTTTTGCATTGATAACGATAACGTGATCGCCACAATCCATGTGTGGTGTGAAAGTTGGTTTATGCTTACCACGCAAACGTGTCGCTACTTCAACCGCTAAACGGCCAAGCACAACATCTTTTGCATCTACGATAAGCCATTTCTTTTCGACCTCAGAGGCCTTCATTGAATAGGTTTTCATCTTATTTTCCTTATTTAAACTAATTCTTATCTCGAATTCTGTGCGCTTTATGCGACATATATGCACACCAGTCAAGAAAAAACGTGCAAAAACAATAGATTATATACGAGGTATCATTTTACCTTTACTGCTCTTTTGCGCTTATAGACCCCTATCGGGAATCCCATTACCCTTTACTTAACATACAAAAGGGAACAACACATGACTGATACAAAGAAATACGGCCTAGAAACGCAATCTATTCATACAGGCTGTGGCCCTTGCCCAGAAACAGGCGCGCGGACAATCCCCATTCATCAGACGACGGCTTATGTTTTTAAAGATGCCGAGCATGGCGCGGATTTATTCGCTTTACGTGATACAGGTTATATCTATTCCCGCCTGACAAATCCAACGTGCGGCGCGCTTGAAGAAAAACTTGCCATGCTTGAGGGCGGTACTGGCGCAACCGTTTGTGCATCTGGTCATGGCGCTCAACTTCTGGCCTTAAGTGCGCTTATGTCGCCAGGCGATCATGTGGTTACATCCTGCAAATTATATGGTGGTTCCGTTAATCAATTCTCTAGCACCTTCCCTGATATGTTTGGTTGGGAAAATACAACCTTTCACCCTGCCAAGCCTGAAGAAGCCAAAGCAGCCATCACAGATAAAACAAAAGCCATCTTCGCCGAAAGCCTTTCCAACCCCGAAGGTGTAGTCGCCGACATGGAAGGTTTAGCCGCCGTGGCGCGCGAAGCTGGCATTCCACTTATAATAGACAATACAATGGCGACCCCTTATTTATGCAAGCCATTAGAGTTCGGCGCAGACGCGGTAACTTACTCCACGACCAAGTTCATCAGCGGCCACGGTAATGCCATGGGCGGCGCGGTGATTGATGGTGGTACATTTGATTGGTTGAAATACGCAGACAAATTTCCTCGCCTTGGAAAGCCAAGCAATAATTATAACGGTATCACCTTTGCCAAAGAATTTAAGAATATGGCGCTCGCGATCCATAATCATGCCGTTGGCCTTCGTGATATTGGCGGCGGTCAACAACCTATGAATGCCTACCTAACGTTCAGCGGTCTAGAAACGCTCGCCCTTCGGATGCAAAAGCACTGTGACAATGCCATGGCGGTTGCACAATATCTGGAAGGTCACGACAAAGTGGCTTGGGTGTCCTACAGCGGCCTTGCCTCAAACGAATATCACGCCAATGCACAAAAATATATGAAAGGTCATGGTGGTGCAGTCTTTACCTTCGCCTTAAAAGGCGGTTTTGAGGCCTGTAAGAAGGTTGCAACAGATCTGGAGTTATTCTCACAGCTTGCCAATATTGG
>JALZUF010000276.1 GCA_023301785.1 Alphaproteobacteria bacterium
GCGCCCAAAGGGGTTGTTTTTATGGGTTCAATCCCTGGTACTTTGGCAATACCGTGGGAGATATAATTCACCGCATCAAAGCGTGTCATTTCTTGTTCTTGTAGATAATAAACAGCGTGACTTTCACGTTCGCTGAACATAGCAACCAACACATTCGCACCCGTTACTTCTTCACGGCCAGAGCTTTGCACATGGATTGCGGCACGTTGCAGCACACGTTGGAAAGCCGTTGTAGGCTTCGCTTCTTCAGGTTCTATGGATTTAAGATACAGTAAATCTTGTTCGATATACTGATCCATTTTTGTACGCATATCATCTAGATCAATTCCACACGAGCGTAACACTGCCATGGCATCTTGGTCACTGGTGAGGGCAAACAAAAGATGTTCAAGCGTTGCATATTCATGACCATGCTTTGTTGCTTTTTCTAACGCTTTGTGGAGTGTATTTTCTAAGTTCCGTGAGAGCATATTTTATTCCGCGCTTTCTTTTTTAGGAAATAATTTTAAAGGAGGATCTAACTTATGTTTTTGATCAATATATTCCTGCATTTCAGATTCGCATTGCTCTACAAAATTAATATCTTCTTCGCGGCTTTGTCTGGTCACAGTTGATATACCTGTCGCAACCCAGTTCGATGAATAGGTTAAGCCAACGGGCACATCCGATGCAGCATCCTTGGTACATAAAATATCAACTTCCATTGATGTGAAATCTTCGTTTTCTTCATATTCAGTACTTACGATTTGAACTTCAAATTTCCATTTTTCAGCCCACGCCTCATAGGCATTCTCTTCTTTACGTGGATACTCGTCCGAATATTGAACCGTTATTCTTTCAGATAGGACAATATTAGGCGACTTAGGGTTTTTCTGATTTTTTGTTTTCGTCATTTTATTCTTTTTCCATTGTGCATTGAAGAGGTTGTTCGTTTGAACGAGCGTAATCCATGACTTGCGCCACTTTGGTTTCTGCAACCTCATATGTAAAAATGCCGCAAAGACCAACACCGCGGCGGTGAACGTGAAGCATAATATCTGTAGCTTCTTGTCTATTCTTACTGAAAAACCTTTCTAAAACATGAATAACGAATTCCATCGGGGTATAATCATCATTCAGCAGTAAAACCTTGTACATTGATGGTTTTTTGGTTTTAGGCTTTGGTTTTAGCAACAAGCCTGTTTCTTTTTCTTCTTCCCCATAAGGATCGTTATCGCCATCCCCAAAGTTTGGCGTATCGGAATCATCTTCATTTTTGATGATATAGGGTGTTTTGATCAAAGAGCTCATGTTGTAACGCATTGTTTTTATTAATAAATTTATTGAATTTGGTTGCAAAAATTAGCAATTTAATATCATAACGAAAAGACGCTCAAGTTTCAATCAAAGCCTTACGAAGCGATTTCATAGCTAATATCGTATAAATGGCTAAAATTAAGCACTCAGGGTGGACAGCGCCCTATTTTATGATTATTTTTAATGATTGGGATTTTCAAAATCTGTAACATAACAAAATCAACGGTTTCTAAAGGGTTTTGCGCTATAATGACATTAAGATAATTTAGTTTACGGCTGAATTAGTGTAGTATAGGGCAAAAGTAGGAATGAGGAGGCACAGTGCGATACGCGATTTTCGCTATATTGGTATTTTCAATGGTCATAATGACCACGCTTTCTCCTGCCGATGCCAGAAATTACAATAAAAAGAAAAAATCTAAAGATAATCCGAAATATGCCTCCCTCGTTATGGATGCAGATACGGGCAAGATTTTGTCACAACGTTATTCCACTAAATCATTACACCCGGCGTCACTCACAAAAATGATGACGTTGCTTTTGACTTTCGAAGCGTTAGATCGTGGCGAGATTCGTAAAAGCACGCGGGTTCGTATTTCAACACGTGCCGCCAGCATGGTGCCGAGTAAATTAGGCCTTCCAGCAGGATCGGCCATCAAGATCGAAGATGCTATCAAAGCCTTAGCAACCAAATCTGCCAATGACGTTGCCGTTGCTTTGGCCGAACATTTAGGCGGCAGTGAGCCGCGTTTTGCGCAAGGTATGACTGAACGTGCGCGCACCATAGGCATGAAAAACACACGTTTTAAAAATGCGTCAGGCCTTCATCATAATCAACAAGTCACAACAGCGCGTGATATGGCGAAGCTGGCGCAACATATTTTAAAGCGTTATCCGCATCACTATAAATATTTCTCAACGCGTAGTTTTACTTATCGCGGCAAAACATATCGTAACCACAATCGCCTGCTTGATAGCTTCAAGGGGATGGATGGATTTAAAACGGGTTATATTAATGCGTCTGGATTTAATTTGGTTGCATCTGCCCGTCAAGGTGGTCGCCGTTTAATTGGTGTTGTGTTTGGTGGACGTTCTGGCGCGACACGTAATGCCCACATGGCAGAAATTATGACGGCCGGATTTAAAAAGGCCCGTAACAGCCGTACAGCAACATTTATGACAGAGCCGCCGACACCAGCGACAAAGCCAACTTATGGTGTAGCGAAGTTAGCGCCGCGCGCACCGCAAGCACAAGATAGTGCCGCCTATGCATCTTTGGCATCATTAAGCAAAAAGCCAGCGACAAAGATAACGTCTAAGTTACCGACACCACCGAAACCAAAATCTAAAAATGCGAACACGCAGAAAAATTATACGGCATTAACGGACGCCTTAAAAACTGGTGCGTTTAGTGAGATGATTGGCGAAGGTGACATCGACCCTTCCGTTTCCAAACGTCTTGAGACTGGCTTGATCGCGGTTGCTGTTCATAAGGGTGAGTATAGACCTGATCCAGAACCTGCCTCGCAATTAGAAAAATCATTACGCGCCGCAGGACACGCGATGGTTGATAAAATGGGGCAAGAAAAAAAGGTAGCAAGCCCTGCGCCAACGCTTAACAATAATGGCGGCGGCACAAGTTTACCGCATCCAAAAGATGTTGTTGGAAAATGGTCTGTTCAAATTGGTGCTTATAAAAGCCGTTTAAAAACAGATAATGCCTTACGCGCTGCAAAAGAAAATCTACCACCGCATTTAGCCAATGTGAATGCGATGACCGTGCCGTTAAACACATCAAATGGTACTATTTTCCGCGCGCGTTTGGGCGGCGTTGACGAAGCGCAAGCCCGTAACCTTTGCCAGTATTTCAAAGATTGTATTCCTGTTGCGCCGATTGCAACGCGTGTGAGTGCCGCTAAATAATGCGTCGTAATCATACGCACTCATCAGAATCTGGTAATATTTTAATCTATATTTTAGGAGCAATTTTCTTATTGGGATTGCTGATTGTTATTGTAAAGGGCTCGTCTACGCCTGGATCAAATATTGATAAAGAAAGCCTTCTTATCCGCGTTAGTGAAGTTCAACAATACGGTGAAGAGCTTGAGCGCGCCGTCGCGTATGTTATGCGTAACGGACATAGCGAAGCCGATATACGTTTCGCACACCCTGATGCTGATAGTGCCTATGGTGATATCACAGACATACCATCACGCCAGATTTTTTCCAGAGATGGTGGTGGTGCGAAATATAGAGAAGCTCCATCAGATGTACAAACAACGCCCACAGACTGGAGCTTTAACGGCAGAAGTGCGGTTATGTTCGTTGGCACTAATTTAGGTGGAGCAGATTTAATAGCATTTCTTCCTTATGTTTCTAAAGATTTTTGTTTATTACTTAACGATAAAGCTGGTGTCATAAACCCTCTAGGGGACCCACCCCAAGATGTAAATCAAGTTAGGTTGTATCACCCTTTTGATGGCGTATTCAATTTTAATACTTCTATTCGTGACGATGCAACCGATCAATTAATAGGAAAATTAGAAGGATGCTTTGAAGGTGATGTGGACCCACTTGCAGGAACCTATCATTATTACCGCGTTCTTATGGCGCGATAATAAAACTTCGTTTTTTATTGATTGGCTAAAGCGTTTGCACGCTCAATCGCTTCTTTCATCGCATCTGCTTTTGATTTACCAGAGGTTGTAGGCACTGTCTCTGC
Source organism: Alphaproteobacteria bacterium (assembly GCA_023301785.1). GTDB lineage: Bacteria > Pseudomonadota > Alphaproteobacteria > Micavibrionales > Micavibrionaceae. The sequence goes on from JALZUF010000276.1 coordinate 4,019, forward strand.
CATTGGTGGTACTTTTACCGTACTCGATAATTCTGGCGGTGGCATAGATGGCGGCGTTGCCATTTTTGGTGTCATTACTTTTGGCGATGCAACAGATGATGACGGTGGCATCGCGGCTGTATTGGTAGGCATGCTTACGCCAGATTTATCATTGCGGTTAATCACAATAATATCATCTTTGGTAGATTTCTTGGATGGCTTCGAGACTTTGCGCGTAGGAGCAGCGACCATAGGTTGTTCCATCACCGGTGTCTTCATTGATACAGGCGGTGACACAGGGCCTCTTGGCGCGGGCGCTTGCTCCATAATCGGTGCGCGTGGCTGTTTTGCCATTGGCGTTTGCATGACTTGTGGCATTGGCTCTGGTACGTAATCTGGTGCAGGCATTTCGATTGGCATTGCTTCAACCGGCTGCATTGGCGCTTGCATTTGCACCCCTTCAGATCTTTCATCAAAGCGAACCATCTGCGCTTGCTTTCCTTGAAGCGGGTGTACAGCTCTTTGACCAACGCTTGGTAACACGTGATATTTCGCAGGCGTTAAATTAATTTCTTCTGCACCCTGAATATAATATTGTCCCATTTCCTCAGTTAGCTGTCTGGATTGTAGACTTAAAGAATCAAAAACACGCAGTGTGAGCTGTACGTTTTCTGGTCCTTGCGTCACTGTAGGTTGTGCATCATAAGTAAAGATATACGCGCCCTCTGGTTGATCAGAAATAGCATAGCCAATGTGACGCATACTTTCGCGTAAATCATTATCGATGTTCGCGTAGAATGTTGTCATCGGGTCAGGCGCCATAATGTAAACAGGTTTAGGAGCCATGCCCGCACGCATTGTTAAGCGTTCTAAGAGATCATAAACCGCATCTCGGAATTGTTCAGCCTGCGCCGCATCCATATATTTACGTTGTTCAATCGTGATTTTATCTGTCGCCGGAGGTATTGGTGATTTGTATGTGTTGTGGTGATACGTATATCCAGATGGAATAGCATTTGGTTTATCGTAACCACAGGCCCCCAATGTTAAAATTGATGCGCCAATCGTTAATGAAACGAAATGTTTATGATGAAATGCCATTGTGATAGTCCTGATATAAGATCGAATAGAAAATAAGGTATAAATTCTGACACCGATTCTATCAGTTATTATTAAAAACGTACAGACTATGTTTTGGGTGCGTTTACGACCCCTTTTGCCTATTTATTTCATTATTTATCCTTTTGGGATTTCTGAATGATATTGCTGGTGCTATACCCTTCATAAAGCGGCATAATATCGACTTTACCGCCATAATTGATAACCGCTTGCCC
>JALZUF010000277.1 GCA_023301785.1 Alphaproteobacteria bacterium
ACTTTTGAAGGAACAGAATATGACATCCCTGCCGATGGCTCAGTTGAGATCCAAGGTAAAGGTGGAACATTGACGATGAACTCAGATGGATCATACGAGTATGATGCAACGGGTGGATCAGACACGCAAACTCTACGTACTTTTGAAATCAGTGATTTCGTTGGTGGCGAAGGTGCAGGTAAAATCGACAACGTTTCAGGATCATACAATGAAACAACAGAAGAATTCGCATTCTCTTTCACAATCCAAGGTGGCGATGCCAATGGTGGAACACTTGTTCTTAACCCAGGCGGCAATCCAAAAGGACACGCTGGTGAATTAGCACAATTCTTTATTGATAATAGTGGTGCAGAGCCAGTAATCAGTATCTATGGTTACAACGGTTTAGGTGGTGTTCCAGGAACAACAGCTTCAGCTTTAGACGGCTCACAAGCTGATGGTATCCAAACACCAGACCGCATTGCAACAAGCTTAGGCGCAAACAGTCCATTCGGTGCAATCACAGTTGTGACAAATGCCGATGGCAGCCAAACATTCAGCTTTAGTGTTGATGGTTCAGTAATCAATGATTACGTTCCGGAGAACTCAGTTGATGGTGCAGAATGGAACGGTATTGAGTTCGGCGATACAATCGGCGCTTGGTTCCACCCAGTATCAGGTTTAGAAACTGCCTATAATGATGATGGTTTCTTAACACAGTTTGATTTCACAGGTCGTAGTGGTTGGGATAGCAATAGCTTACCAACAAATACAGAAGTGATTACACCAGATGATATCTTCACATACACAATGTGTGATGCAGATGGTGACATCTCTACGGCAACATTAAACGTGAACATCAATTCAGATGCAGGTCCAACAGGTATCTACGCTGAAGATTCAACAGATGATACAAACCTCAGAGATGATGGTATGGATATGGTCACAGGCGACATCAACGTTAACTACAACGGCGATGATGCTGGCTCAACAGCAGGTAATGGTGTCTTCGGTACAACCGAGCTTAACCAAACGAATGGCGAACTAAGTCATAATGGCGTTAAGATCGAAGTCTCGTTTGACTCTGCAACCAACACGTATACAGGTAAAGCTGGTAACATCGATGTGTTCACAATGGTGATTAACGCTGATGCAACTTACAAGTTCACTCAACTTGAATCAGTAGATCATGCAAACACTGGATCACGTAACGAAACTATCTTCTTACAGTTTGGTGTAACAGCAACAGACGGTGACGGCGACACAGGAAACGGTATTGTTCAAATCCGTGTTCGTGACGATTGGTCAGATGCCCGTAACGATGAAGTAAAATTAGATGATAATCAGGAAGTAACTGGTAACCTAATTGACAACGACATCTTAGGTACCGATGAAGCGTCAACTATTACGCACATTTCTATTGAAGGGCAAGATTACGACATCTTACCAGGTCAAGCGAATGTTATTGAAACAGACAATGGTACATTACGTATCGATCCAGATGGCAGCTATACTTACGAAGGTAAAGCAGAAGGTATGGATAGCTTCACTTACACATTAACAGATGGTGATGGCGATACAGATACTGCCGTATTTAAAGTGACAGTTGAAGATAACCAAACACCAATTGAGATTAATGGTGTGGGCGCAACCGATGATACAAACCTGAAAGATGATGGCATGGACATGATCACAGGAAATATCAATGTTAATTATCAAGGTGACGTTCCTGGTAAAACAACCGGTAATGGTGACTTCTCATCTGCTGGAAACAAAACAGCTAACAAGCTTTCTTCAAATGGTTTTGAACTAAACGTAACGTTCAATGCGGATACAAATACATATACTGCAACGAACAACAGCTTCCATACATTGAAGGTTGTCTTCACAATGACAATTAACGAAGATGGAACATACAAGTTCACACAGTATGAGCCATTAGATCACAGCAACACGAATGCTGACAACGAAGCAATCTTCTTAGACTTTGGTGTTACAGCAACTGATGGTGACGGTGACACAGGTGAAGGTACAGTTCGCATTACCGTACGTGATGATGCACCAGATGCAAATGATGACACAGCGTCAACAAGCGTGACATCCTCGACTGTAGAGTATTGCTTTGACCCGCAAGAACATGATGTTGCAGGGACACAAAGCAGCCTTACACAAGACGGTATCACAGTATCATCTAACAATGGTGCAGACCTAACATGGGTAAATCACGAAGGCCCTGGTGTAGGTATCGCAGGTCAAGGAACTGATAAAGTCTTTAGAGATACAGAATCTCTTGAAATTCGCTTTGATAACCCTGCCGATACAGTTGAAATTAAACTTGGCGATATGGGATCAAATAATATTGGTGATACATTTGAGTATACTGTTCGTTTAGAAAATGGTTCAGTCATACAAGAAACAGTTACTATTGATGCAGATATGGTATCGAACTCCGTATTTACATTTGATGTATCGGGTTATGGATCTGCAATTTCAGGTATTGACCTTATCGGTGGCCCATCATTCTTATTGAATGGTATTAAAGCTGAAAATACTGAGTTTGAAGCAATCAATGCAGAAGGCAACGTATTAGATAACGATGATCTTAGCGTAGATGATTCTACAATAGTCACATCCGTGAGCATTAATGGTGCAAACCATCAAATCACACCGTTTGGTACAGAAATTCAAACAGCAAATGGAATTTTAACAATTGCTACGAATGGTGAGTACACTTACGTCGCAACCAACAATGCAGACTCTACGGATGTATTTAATTATACAATTACGGATGCCGATGGCGATACGTCTTCTGCGATGCTTAGCATCGACTCTGAAGGTCTATGTGTCTTCTTACCTCCTGTAAACGTAGAATTCGATGTACATTTGGACAGCTTTACGAATGATAATCCAGATCGTTGGGATTTCAGCGATACTTATAACGTTAAATACAATGGTGGAGAAAAATCATTTGGCTTCACAATCGACGTTACAAGCGGAGAAGAAGCTATAGATTTCTTCTTAATTGAAATCCCAGATGTTCTTTCTGACTTTGGTGTTGGATTTAATAAAGGAACAGAAGTTTCAGACGGCGTTTGGAAAATCCAAGCTGGTGATGAAGCAGGATTAGAAGTAACCTTACCTGGATTAGAGCCAGTTGATGGTAAAACGTGGAGAAATCCAGATTACCGTGTACCACAAGGAGAGCATGACTTTAAAGTCACGGCACAAACTATCGCTTCGGTAGAAGCATGTAACCACGGTGAAGTCATACAAGTAGAAGCCGTCATTGATGTTGTTGTCTTCTCTTCACCATTAGTCCTCGATCTGGACGGTGATGGTATTGAACTTCTAGATATTGCAAACGGTGTTCTATTTGACATGGATAATGATGGCCAAGTTGAAAAAACAGGCTGGGTGGATAAAGATGACGGTCTTCTTACTCTTGATAAGAATAATGACGGCATTGTAAATGATCGCTCAGAGTTATTTGGCGATACAGATGATCACTCAGATGGATTTGCTAATCTAGCCAGCTATGACGAAAATAGCGACGGTGTTATTGATGCAAAAGATTCCGTTTATAACGAGTTGAAAGTTTGGCAAGATACAAACTCTGATGGTATCTCAGATGAAGGTGAAATGTCATCCCTTGCAGATGCGGGTGTTGCGAGTATCTCTCTAGAAACAGAGACGCCAGATTCAGAATTTATCGAAGGAAACTGGATTTCACATACAGGTACATATACCGATGCGAATGGTGAGACACGCGATATTGTTGATGCATGGTTCGATACTAAAGAGCTAACCGACACTGAACTATCCGCGATTGAAGAGGCTTCTGACACACTTCTAGCTTTAAGAGAAGCAGGTGATGATGTACTTGATCTATCACAAATGTTAGAAACAAGCGATGACGTTACAGAAGCAATTCATGATTTCGTTTACGTGAGTGATTGTGGTGACCCAACAATATGTACAGTTGAAATCCCAGTTACTCAAAATGATAGTGCTACGGCAGGAACGAACCAACTTGATGACCTTCCTGTGAATAATGCAGATCAAGTTATTATCTAATAAGGTAAGCTTATAACAATAAAAAAACCCAGCTTGTTTTTAAGCTGGGTTTTTTATTATTTAAAACGTCGATTTACGACTTTTATAAGCCAGATTCTGCTTTACTCATTAAGCGTAGCCCCTCTTTTGCTTGAGGGCGCGACTTTCTTGATAGAACCTATAAAAAAAGAGCCATAAGGCTCTTATTTTCATCACTTAATATATTGAAATATAAAGGATTTTTTGGTTGCGGAGATAGGATTTGAACCTATGACCTTCAGGTTATGAGCCTGACGAGCTACCGGACTGCTCCACCCCGCGCCAAAAGATAGTGTGTTATAGCGAGACTACACGCATATAGCAACCCTATAATTCGTTATTTAAGCGCCTCAATGGCCTCAACAACATCCTTAATTTCTGGTCTCCTTGTGTAGCTTTCCTTAGAAAGAACAGCCTGTACGGTCTTGTCATCACCAATTACGTATATATGTGGGTGCGGAATACCGTGACCAAATTGGCCAACTTTCTTCTCTTCATTCAATATACCAAATGCCTTAATTGTTTCGGAGCCTTCATCAGACAGCATTGAGAGATCAAAACTGTAACGTGTCGCAAACTTATTTAAAGCTTCGGGCGCGTCATAACTTATGATTGCAATATTGTACCCCGCCTCAAGAATTGGATCTGCCTCACCTTTACGTAAATCAAGTAACTGCACTTGGCAATAAGGACACCAATCTGCCGAGCGGATAAAGAACAAAGCCAAACCTTTTTCGCCCTTAAGCTTATCAAAGCTTTGCTTCTCTCCTTTTTGGTTCAGCAATTCTAAGTTCGTCGGGATTACATCCCCTTTTTTCACAGCATCTGCCGCAACAGCACCAGTGCTAGATAAAACAATAATAAGTAGAGATAAAATAACGCGCATAATTTTTCCTTTATATAATGATATCAATGCATTCGAAATATAATAAATATAGTTACAAAAAAACCCGCTTATAAAAACGGGCTATTTATCATTCTTAAATACGGTAACGCTTATTCCACGACTTGAATATCTGTCGCCGCTTGGCGTCCACGATTATCTGCCATTTCAAAGTTTACTTTTTGTCCTTCGTCCAATGCCTTCAGACCCGCTTTTTCAACTTCGCTGATATGAACAAAAACATCATTACCACCGTCTTCTGGAACGATAAAACCAAATCCTTTGGTAGGATTAAACCATTTAACTGTGCCGCCTTGGGCCATAGTAAGTCTCCATTAGTAGTCTATATAAATAATCACGACGCTAACAAAACACCCAAATGAAAGGTACTGTCAGCACAATGAACACATCAAAAATAACTTAAATCATCATTTTTGACAATAGTTTGTTAAAGTCCGGGCACCATTGGAAGCTCTTGCGCTTTCTGATCTAAAGGAGAAAACTTATCTTCAATCTGAGTTGCAGGAGGAGCTCCCTCAACAGTAGTCGGCATCATTTCCTTGACTGTCTCTTCAACCTTAGCTTTAGGCACAACAGAGTTATCAAACATAGTTTCCGGCATTGGCGCTGGTTCGGCGTCAGGCATACTAGGTGCCAAAGATTCATCTGTAGCCGCAGGTATCGAAGTTTCAATTTTTGCTGGCTCGTCTATTGGTAAAACTGGTTCTATTGGGGCATCTAAGCTTTCAATCACAGCATCTTCTGGAAGAATAGGATCTTCACCCATAGATTCAATCGTCATTGGCTCAACAACTGGCTTTGGTTTTGGCTTAGGGTTAAGCTCTTCAATCTTCGCCATAAGTGTTTTCGTAGAAGGGCGCTTTTTATACCCTACCTCAAAAAATTTGGCCTGCACTTTTTTATTGGCATCAACAATGTAAACACCAGGGTGCGGAATGCCATAGCTACGAGTACCCTTAGCCGCATCTTCGTTTAGAATACCAAAGGCACGAATTGCTTGCGAGCGCGGGTCAGATAACATCGTGATCGTTGGCTTGTTTTTTGTAATAAATTTTTCCATTGCTTGCGGTGTATCATAACTTACCGATACAACAGGGTATTCTGCATCCGTAAAGCTTTTCGCTTTTTTATTTAACTCAAGCAGTTGCTCCTGACAAAAAGGACACCACTGCGCCGATCTTACAAAAACCAAAACCATTCCTTTTTTACCTTTAAGGTCATTAAAAGAACGTGTCTTTCCATTTTGATCCTGTAGCTCTAGATTATGTGGGATCTTTTGCCCGACATTCACATCACCTTTTGCAAAGGCAACGGCTGGCGTAAGAATAAGTACTAAAGTTAAAATTAAATAACGCATGTTTTATTTTCCTATAGTTGTAAAAAATTATTTATATGTATTCCAAACAATATTCGTGAATTTATCCAAAGGCAAAAATCCATCACCCCACTCTTCGTCTAAGGTTTTTAATGGCTTAGATTTAATCCAATCTTCTTTCGATTGATTATTCTTTTTAGCTTTTTCAATCGAGGCCGTAACCTCAACAAGCATCGCATAGTAATTCTGCAAATCTTTCTTAGTTGCCAATGGCCCATGGCCAGGAATAATTTTAGTATCATTATCTACCATACTCAAAATGCTATTCACGCGCTGTGCCATACCCTGAATCGAACCGCCAGAGCTGGCATCAATAAATGGGAAAAACCCATTAAAGAAAATATCGCCCGTATGAAGGATGTTTTGATCTGCCCAATAAATAACAGAGTCGCCATCTGTATGTGCCGCATCACCGGTTTGTATCTGAATTTTTTCACCATTTAAATGTATGGCAGGCCCTTCATCATACGTTAAAACAGGCAATGCCGCTAAGGTCGCAGGCTCAAGCGTCTTATCGAAAGCCTCAATCTTGCCACCCTCTTTTAGACGCTTGCGCACATTTTCATGTGCCATGATTGTTGTTTTTTGATCTCCGTAGAATTCATTATTTCCCGCATGATCAAAATGCCAATGCGTATTAATCATAAAACGAATAGGTTGTTTTGAAACATCTTGAATGGCGGCCGCGACGTTCTCTTGCTTTTCTGCAAGACCATTATCAACAATAACCAGCCCATCATCACCTTCAAACACAGCGATGTTACCACCACCGACCTGTATCATTGTGACCGTATTTGAGACCTCTATTGTCTTAATTTCTTCCGCTTTCGCATCACCATTTTCATGGTTGTGCGCGTAAGCAGGTGTCATTAAAAATCCTATAACGCCAAGCGTCAAACCAACGAGCTTCATTATTATTCCTTAAGTAACAATAGCAAACACAGAATGCTATAAATTAAACGTGACGTAGTATAGCATTTTGAGCCTACCCTGTAAGCATCAAAACAATTCACATATAAAGGATCTTAGATATTAATATTAGGCCACACACGGAACATAAGCATTTTCTGCAGTAGCGGCTAAAACTTTAGGCTTCACTTTAGGACTTGCGTTCGGCATAGCTGCGGCAACATCTGCCGTAAATTCTCCTGCCGTTTGCCTAAACCAAGTGTCCTCTGGCTTAATATAACTCATATTTTGAGCATGCGGCGACACTTCTTCAAATGGGTTCACCACAATAATGTCCATTCCTTGCTCCCGCGCGGCCTTGATAATACCTCTTCTATCGGCCGCAATGCCCGCAACAAGTAATGCTGACTTTTCAAAAGTAGGCGTATTTTCTAAACCTTCTAAGCTTCTGAAATCAATCCCTCTATCATGGGTAAGGACAGTACGTACACGCTCAGGCGTAATGCCCGTTTTTTCAAAAACACGGTCTAAGTTATCAGTCAATACAGCCGATGCCGTAGATGCTGGTGATTGAAGTGAATGTGCAACTGATTGGTGAAACGCACTCGGTTGCGCATTGGCAGAATCCATATAAAATTTAAATCCTTCTTCAAAAAAGGCCATAGGATCATCCGCTAAAACTGTTGGCAAATTATCATCTTCACCAAATGTAAATGTCCCATCTTCCATGCTATCAACATGGAAATATTCATGGATAGCCGCCAATGTTGGCAATCCACTTTCATAAGAAACACCAGAACCAGCATAAACAATAATATTATCATAATCGGCTTTTAAAAAACCAGCATGGTCTTGCGTAGGCTCTGGAAAATGCCCTTGAGGGATCACATCTTTAGGGCGCTCTTGCGACCAATCCGCAATCACATTATGCGCACGTAATGACAACGCTCCCTTTGTGATAGTCAGCTTAGCTACACCAGGCGCAGTCTCTTCAACACTGAAAATAACACCCAAATTCTTAATCTCAGGGTTATCAATTAACGGTTGAGCAAGGGCTTGAATAACATCCGTAGGACCTTCATGACGGTAATAAAATTCTACATCACGTAACACAACCTCCTGTTCTTCATCGTCATAATCAAAATTAGGTCTATAAAAAACAATACGATTATAAGGTTGCCCATCTTTTTCACCATCACGTTTCCAACACCAAGGAAAAGCATCTGGAATAAATTCCACAAGCGCGGGATCAAGTTCATATCGTCCAATAGATTGGACATCATCCATAGAATTACCAGC
>JALZUF010000278.1 GCA_023301785.1 Alphaproteobacteria bacterium
TCTATTCGAAAATTGAAGTCAAAAAGTCACTTACTTGTATGTATTATCTACAAATAATGGCAAAAATATAGTTAATTTCTATAGTTCTCGAAGAAAAACTTACGTTTTTACTTATCAAGCTCTTTTTCGGCTGTTGCATGTGCATCAACAACCTTATCGATAAGACCAAATTTCTGAGCTTCAGCGGCACTCATGAAATTATCACGATCCATTGATTTTTCGATCTCAGCTAATTTCTTACCTGTATGGTTCACATAAATATCATTCAACATAGCTTTCATACGCAAGATTTCTCTCGCTTGAATCTCAATGTCAGATGCCTGACCTTGCGCACCACCCAAAGGTTGGTGAATCATGATACGAGCGTGTGGCAACGCAAAACGCTTATCTTTAGCACCCGCAGTCAGAAGAAGTGATCCCATAGAGGCCGCTTGACCAATACAAACCGTTGAAACGTCTGGTTTGATGTATTGCATAGTGTCGTACATCGCCATACCAGATGTCACAACACCGCCTGGTGAATTGATATAGAATGAAATATCTTTTGTTGGATTTTCTGATTCCAAAAACAAAAGCTGAGCACAAATAACACTAGAAACATGGTCATTCACTTCACCTGTAAGGAAGATAATACGCTCTTTTAAAAGACGAGAGTAGATGTCAAACGCGCGTTCACCACGGTTAGTTTGCTCAATAACAGTTGGAATAAGACCTGAATTGTAGACTTCCAAGGGATCACGTTCACTCATTTTAAATATTTCCTGTATTTTTAGTATTTTGAATCAATAATTAGACAGTAAAGTGCTTCGCAAAATAGTTCAAGCAAGATAGACAATAGAATTTTATTGACATAACTTTAATTTATATTTATCTAAATATTATATTTTATGGAGAATATGAAAATGAAAGATACTTTTCTACCAAACCTAGATAATTTCGACTTTTTTGTTGTTACGCAAGAAGCTGGGGAACGCATACAAAATTTAAAGTTTGTTTGGGTACTTCCTGCAGGTACAACAATCACAGCGCAACAATATGATGTGAGTATGGCATCGCATCTATTAACGACACGCGAGATTAAACCAAATCAAGAAGAAGTAGATATTTCAGAAACAAATATGCGTGGTCACAAAATAATAAGGGCGCAGCAACCTTCTGCATCCACCCCTTAAATATTATTTCTTTGCTGCTTTTTTCTTGGCTGCAGGTTTTTTGTCGTCTTTTTTATCATCGGACTTTTTTGCTGCTGGCTTTTTCTTTGCTGAAGATTTTTTAGCCGCCTTTTTCTTTTTTGGTTTAGCGTCTTCGTCGTCTTCTTTCATCAGCTCTTCAATAGAAACTTCTTTTTCAGTAATTTCTGCGCGATCAAAGATGATGTCGACAACTTTATCTTCAAATAAAGGAGCACGAAGATTTTCAAGCATTTGAGGATTCTTTTGATAGAATTCAAAAACCATTTTTTCCTGACCTGGGTACTTCTGCGCTTCTGTAATAACAGCACGTTGAAGTTCTTGATCATTTACTTGGACATTTTCTTTTTGACCAATCTCGGCGATAACAAGGCCTAAACGTACACGACGCTCAGAAATTGTTTCTAATTCTTCTTTTTCTTCATCCGTTAGCTCTTCAGCTTCTGGGTTTTGGGCGCGTTCAGATTCGATTTGTTTTGTGATCGCTTCTAGTTCTGCATCCATCATACCTTGTGGAATGTCAAAATCATGATTGTCATCAAGGATATCCAATAGTTCACGCTTCATTTTCATGCGTGTTTGATTTGAGTAATCTGATGTTAATTGGTGCTTAACAGCGTCGCGAAGCCCTGCTTCGTCATCAAAACCAAGCTCTTTGGCAAATGCATCGTCTACTTTTGCTTCTGTAACTTCGTGAATTTCGTGAATTTCGACTTCAAAGATTGCATCGCGTCCAGCTAAATCAGGTGCTTGGTATTCTTCTGGGAAGCTTACGTTTACGTCAAATTTTGCGCCGGCTTTTTTGCCAACCATTTGGTCTTCAAAACCTGGGATAAATTGATTGCTGCCTAACTCTAACTTATGACCTTGTGCTGCCATACCTTGGTGCTCAACGTTGTCATCGGCTGTACGGCCTTTAAAATCCATGATGACGATATCACCTTTTTTCGTAGCGCGATCACCTTTGATCTTCTCACTACCTTTATGTTGTGATGTGATGCGTGTTAATGCTTCGTCAATTTGCTCATCTTCGATCTTAGCAACAAGCTTGTTCACTTTAAGACCTTTTGTGTCCATAACATCAAAGTCAGGAAGGACATCAAGCTTCATTGAGAAAACAAGATCTTTACCTTCATCAAATTCTTTAACTTCAATCTTAGGCTGTCCTGCTGGACGTAATTTTTTATCTTCGATTACTTTTTTAGTTGAATCATTAACAACAGTTTCAAGCACTTCGCCCATAACCGCGCGGCCATATTTCTTGCGCGCCATTTCCATTGGCATTTTACCAGGTCTGAAACCAGGTTGTTTTGCAGTCTTGATAACTTCTTTCAGGCGATCAACAACTGTTACGTCGATATCGTTTGCAGGAACAGTGACCTCTAGTTCGTGAGATAGGCCTTCGTTTGAAATTTCTTTAACTTGCATATTTAATCTATTTATCCTGACGTAAACTTGGATAACATGACAATATTGTCATTAGTTACAAACTTACGGGACAAATCTCCTTCATTTGTTCTTTGCGTATTAACCGACTTTAGGAAGGTTAAACCATTATAAAAGTAAAGCTGGTGCGGGTGAAGGGACTTGAACCCCCACATCCTAAGATACTAGAACCTAAATCTAGCGCGTCTACCAATTCCGCCACACCCGCGTGCAACAGCTTTAATGGCGTGTTTTATCGTATGTCGCATAAGAGAACAAGGGTAAATATTAAGTTTTTGTGATTATTTTTAAAGAAAACAATAATGGGGCGACTGACGGGGTTCGAACCCGCGACCGCTCGGACCACAACCGAGAGCTCTACCGCTGAGCTACAGTCGCCATATTGAAAAAATTGCTCTAAGCGTATAAACGCAATATAGCTTCAATAATAGCTTAGAGGGTTTTATATCGAAACGCTTCTTTGGGTCAAGTTTAAACATAAGAAACTGATAAACATTTTCTTGTCTATAAAACCGCCTTTATTCTATCAAAAGGACTAGACGTTTGCTTTGATGAATGATAAACATTCCTTATCTTTCGATAAAAGCATGACTGCTATGCAAAAAACGAATAGGTGAGTATGTAATTAAAACACTTAAGGAGCGTAACGACATCATGTCTGACAAAGGTTTAAAATTTAAAAATTTCAATGAATTTAAAAAATACAGTGAAGAAAACGACATCCAATTTGTCGGTTTTGAGTTCACCGACCCTCGCGGTAAAATGCAACACACAGACCAACATATCTCAACAGTTGATAAAGATATGTTTGAAGATGGCGTCATGATTGACGGCTCCTCAATTGCTGGTTGGAAAGCAATTAATGAATCTGATATGTGCCTAGTACCAGATTGGGACAAATGCTTCCTTGACCCATTTGCCGCTCAACCAACATTAAAAGTGTTCTGCTATATTAAAGAGCCAACAACTGGTGAAAACTACTCCAGATGCCCTCGCGTCATTGCAAAAAAAGCCGAAGCCTATGTCAAAACAGGTGGCTACGGTGATACAGCCTATTTCGGCCCGGAAGCTGAATTTTTTGTCTTTGATGATGTCCGCATGAAGGCGGATATGAACGAAGTATCCTACAAGATCGACTCAACAGAAGGCCCTTACAATTCAGGTACTGATTATGCCGAAGGTAATACAGGACACCGTCCAGCCGTTAAAGGTGGTTATTTCCCTGAAAGCCCAGTTGATAGTGGCGCTGACTTACGTGCAGAAATGCTAACCGTGATGGACGCTATGGGTGTTCCCGTTGAAAAGCATCATCACGAAGTTGCACCGTCACAGCATGAGCTAGGTATTTTCTTCTCAACACTTGTGAATTGCGCCGATAACCTACAGTTATATAAGTATGCTGTTCACAACGTTGCACACATCTATGGTAAGACAGCAACTTTCCTACCTAAGCCTGTTTACGGCGATAACGGATCAGGAATGCACGTGCACCAATCAATTTGGAATGGCGGTAAACCACAATTCGCTGGCGATAAATATGCAGGCCTATCTGATGATGCTCTATATTACATTGGTGGTATCATTAAGCACGCAAAGGCATTGAACGCTTTCACAAACCCGTCAACAAACAGCTATAAGCGTTTGGTGCCAGGTTATGAAGCCCCTGTTCTTCTTGCTTATTCTGCGCGTAACCGTTCAGCGTCATGCCGTATTCCTTATGGCGAGTCACCGAAAGCAAAACGTGTGGAAGTTCGTTTCCCTGATGCGACAGCAAATCCTTACCTTGCGTTTTCTGCCATGTTAATGGCCGGCCTTGATGGAATTGACAATAAAATCCATCCAGGTGAAGCCATGGACAAAGATCTATACGATCTTCCTAAAAATGAATTGGATCAAATTCCAACAGTTTGCGGATCATTAAGAGAAGCATTAGATTCATTATTAGCGGATCATGACTTCTTATTGAAAGGTGACGTATTCACCAAAGATTCAATCGAATCTTATGTAGATCTAAAAATGGAAGAAGTATTGAGATATGAGACAATGCCTCACCCTATTGAATTCTTAATGTACTATTCAGCATAAAATTAAAGAATATATTTCAAGAAAAGCCAGATGGTTCACCCTATCTGGCTTTTTTATTAGTTCATTTTTAGTGACTTATTTTTATTTAATATATTCAAAGAAGTTTTTTCCGCCGTTGCTACGACGCGCCGTTTTAACAATTAAACGATATGTTTCAACGTTTCTTGCCCACGTGTAAAACTCTTCATCACGCGACGGCGTAATCATATAGACAAGATAGATGTAATCGTTGTTCTCAGAAAGTGACATCCATAGCTCATAACCAATCATGTTAGACAGCTCAGAATTTAACTCATACGCTTGCATTGCTCCATAAGTCATATCCTTATGATATTCGGCCTCAACCTCTTCTATAAAGCCATCAACTTTGTAATTTTCAACTGAGAAGTCTTTACGAAACTTAGCAATCACATCCGCCCTTGATTGCGTTGACAACTTATTGAAAACTTTAATATCTATTTGGCCATCTAACTTGTTCTTAACAGTATTGTGATGAATTGTTGCCTGCATTTTATCAATTGATTTTACAGGCTCAGAAATTAGATCCCATGATGGCGGATAATCAAAATATGATTGATTTAAAAAGCCATGCGTCTCTAAGCTTTCAATCGGACTATCATCAATATTCTTAAGCTTAAATGAATCGACCACCTGTGCTTGCAAAATTTTATTTTTGTCATACATCGCTTGCGGTACATAATAACGTGCAGCAATAATGTTTGAGCCATTGATGATGACCTTGATGCGCACGACATAAGTTGTGTCTCTTTTTACCTCTACGTAAAGTGCTTCAAGCTCGCGCTTATTCTTTACATCAACGCCGAGCAGAGACAATCCATTGACAAGCACATGGTTAATAAACCAATTTTTCACACCAATTTCATAAGTTAATTTTTGTGCATCAATAGTAAAGTAAGCTCTTTCGTGCTCTAAACTTGGAGGTCCCATGTAACGTGATACCAAGCCCAAAACATTCTGGCCTAAAGCTTCTTCACCAGTTTCAAGATTCTTAAAAATGGTGTCATCTCCCCAGTCCTTTGGCAGAGACAAGGAATATTCCAGTGTGTCTTCATTATTAGGACGGCTCTCTAAAAATCTAGTTTTTGCCTTAAATTCTTTTTCCGTTAACGGCTCAAACTTTTCTAACGCAGGAATGTTTTCTAGGTGAAGACGTCGTGCATTTCCATCAGATGGCAAGATAAAGGATACGAGTGCAAATACAGCAAAAGCCAGAGCAATACGGAAAATGTTGGTTTTATTCAGAAATTTCATAGTAATATTATACATCTAATCACCTTAAAAAGAAAACTTATGCTTATTGCTTTATTATCTTGTGAACCCCTATACTTTAAGACTTCCTAAAAATAGCCGTATTCGCTATCTATAAGGATTATTGTAACTCAAAAGTATGATGATTTTATGTCCGACCTATTAAAACAAACAAAACCCACAAAAAATGCTCCTGCCGAGAGCAGTTATGACGCAGCAGATATCGAAGTCCTCGAAGGCCTAGAACCTGTTCGTAAGCGCCCAGGTATGTACATTGGCGGCACAGACGAACGTGCCTTGCACCATTTGGTAAGTGAGATTTTTGACAACTCAATGGATGAGGCAGTGGCTGGTCATGCCAATCGTATTGAAATGCACCTCCATGCTGATAATTCAGTCACTATCACAGATAATGGTCGTGGTATTCCTGTTAATGAACACCCTAAATTCCCTGGGAAATCAGCTTTAGAAGTCATCATGACGACGTTGCACTCCGGTGGTAAATTTAGTGGTAAGAACTATGAAACTGCTGGTGGCCTCCATGGTGTTGGTATTTCTGTGGTGAACGCGCTTTCTGACAAAATGTGGGTCGAAGTTGCGCGCGAGAAAAACCTTTTTAAACAATCATTTAGTCGCGGAAAGACAACTAGTAAATTAGAAGACCTTGGCGCCGTTAATAATCGCCGCGGTACAACAGTGCACTTCCATCCTGACGCAGAAATTTTTGGAGAAAAAGCACGCCTTAAGCCTTCAAGACTATATCAGATGGCCAGATCAAAAGCTTACCTGTTCCGTGGTGTGAAGATTAAATGGTCTTGTGACCCCGAACTTATTAAAGAGGGTGATAAAGCCAAAGCAGAAGATGTATTCCACTTTCCCAATGGGCTAGAAGACTTTCTTATTTCTGCAATTGAAGGCAGAAATACCATCACCCCTCGCCCATTTGCAGGTCAAGCAAACCTACCAGATAATGAAGGTAAGGTTGAATTTGCTATTGCATGGCCAACACGCGGTGAAGGCTTTATGCATTCATATTGTAATACTGTGCCAACGGCCTTTGGTGGATCGCACGAGGCTGGGCTTCGCTCTGCTTTGCTTAAAGGCCTTAAAGCTTATGGTGAAATGATCGGCAATAAAAAAGCAGGCATCATTACGTCTGAAGATATTTTTGGCGATGCGACGTCTCTGTTATCTGTCTTTATTCGTGACCCACAATTTCAGGGGCAAACTAAAGATAAACTAGCCACCGCCGCGGCAACGCGCTGGGTTGAAACAGCTACACGTGATTATTTTGATCACTGGCTAACCTCCGACCCTAACGCTAGCAAGTTACTACTAGAAACTATTATTGATACGGCAGAGCTTCGTATGCGCCGCCGTGAAGAAAAAGCAACACAGCGTAAATCAGCAACGCGTAAATTGCGCCTTCCAGGTAAACTTGCCGATTGCTCTCGTAAAACATCCGACGACACTGAGCTGTTCCTTGTTGAGGGAGATTCTGCGGGTGGGTCTGCGAAGCAAGGCCGCTTAAGAGAAACACAAGCTATCCTTCCTCTTCGCGGTAAGATCCTGAATGTAGTAAGTGCCTCACGCGATAAAATTCGCGCCAATCAGGAGATTCAAGATTTAATCCAAGCAACAGGTTGCGGCATTGGTAAGGACTTTGATGTCTCCAAGCTTAGATATGAGCGCATCATCATCATGACCGATGCGGACGTGGATGGCGCACACATCGCCGCCCTACTTATTACATTTTTCTATTCTCAAATGCGTGGGATGATTGAAAATGGTCATTTATACCTTGCCCAACCACCGCTATACCGTCTAGTTAGTGGGAATTTAAGCGAGTATGCGCAAGATGATGAACATAAAGATAAGCTGATGGCGACTGTTTTTAAAAACAAGAAAAAAGTTGATGTCAGCCGCTTTAAAGGTTTGGGAGAAATGCCTGCCGCACTTTTAAAAGAAACTACAATGAATCCAAAATCACGCATTTTATTGCGCGTCACCTTACCCACAGCCCGCAATATTGCAGACGCTATTATTGAAGAAGATGGCCCCTCACTCGCCGATGTTGATGAACTTGTCGAACAACTGATGGGAAAAAATGCAGAGAGCCGCTTTAACTTTATTCAAGACAATGCCGAATTTGTCGAAGATTTAGACATTTAAAATTACGATGAAAAAAATTCTATTTTTAATTTTTATTGCGATTGTTTTATTCGCCCTTATTTTTAAATTTTATGTGGTTCCGCAATCGCAAAATAATATTTTAAATACCCTTAGTAATATCGGATTTTCGCCGCAGGTAATCGACGATTACCATGTTGGGTTCCAAGGCATTTCTATTCCTAAAATTCAACTCGATAAAGATGGATTTAATAGTGCAGAAAATATTGATGTTCAAATTAACTGGCTTACAGCCTTAGCAAAACCCAGCCCTAAATCCATCTCTATTGAAACGCTTAAGATATCAAGCGTTGTTAACAACGCTAGAGATATCTTAAATTTAAAAAATATTTTACAAAATGAAAAAACAAAAAATATTTCATTAGATAATTTACGCATAAACAATATTATTTGGGATGTTTCAACATCAAAGTCTGCAATCCGCATTACTGGTGACTTAACTTTGACCACAGAAGATGACAACATCGTTATCACAAGCAAGTTGAATGCAAACCAGCATGAATTAAGGTTTGATAGCGATATCAAAAGTATTATTACACCAACAAATGATATTAACTTTGATCTAGCCTTTAATAATTTAAATATCGTCACCAATATTGTTAAAATTAATCGTGGCGCAGGCTGGCTTAACTTAAGCGATAGCAATTCGACAAGGACAAGTATAACAGCACAAATGGACTCTGGAAGCGGATCTATTTTGGATGTTCCCGCCAAAAACATTAATCTGGTTATGAACACTGACGAGCATTCCTATCCTGTTTTATTGCGCGCTCAAGCAGCAGGTATTGATGATGTTAATCTTTACGGTGACTTTAAATTTTCTCCAGATATAGAGCATCAACTCTTTGATCTTGTTTTAAACATTGATGAGCCCAACAAATTTGTAAACTACCTAAAACAACAAAATATTATCAAACAGAACATAAGTGGCTCATATCCAAGCGCTGCTACTGAGGTAACGTTTAAATATAAAGCGGAAGACCGTTTCGCTGATGGCCCTCTTCCCTTTGCTCTTAAGGCACAATCTAATAAGAACAATGTTAACGGTACTGTCTTATTTTACCCTAAGAAATTAGATGTTCGTGGCACAGTGAATGGTAATAAAGAAATATTAAATTTGCTTGAATCATTATTTGTGATTGATGATAAAAACAAAGAGCCTGATGCTATCCGTTTAGATAGTAATCTTAAATCTCTATTGTAACCCTTTAAGGATAAGCGCAAGAATCGTAAACAACCTTTGCGAAGGACCTTGGCCCTTTTTCAATAGTGAAGCGATATTCTCTATTACCAACAACAGTTGAATAACGAATAGGTAACGTGCCTTTTTTAACTTCACGCTTCTCACCATTTACAAAGTAAATCTCAATAGACTTAGATGGATCATACCATGCCTCTGGCAGGCCTTTTGCGTTCTTTGCAGACTTGCCAACGCCGCTCACTTTAATCTTACCATCTGCAACAGATGTCACACTATCGGGGCCAGAATAAGCAGGTGTTTTGATCACAAATCTTTTACTTTGTGGTTCGGAACAGCCCGTTGGTGGTCGTGCAGAGCGTATCACAAAAGACAACCTTTCTGCATTCATGCCTTGCTCTAATTGTTCACGTACTAATGTTACTAAATCTTGCATAGGTCCTGCTGGGATAATGCTTTTTACTTCTTGTTGAAGCTGTTCGTATCTTTTATTCGCCGTTTGAGCAGTTGCACTTAACTCAGTGCTTTTGTCTTGAAGCTCATCACGTTCCGCCTCAAGAATTTTTACTTCGTCTTTAAGGGTGATTAGGTGCTCTGCACCATATTGCTTACCTAACCAAAATCCAATGAGAATAGAGATCAAGATAACTGCCATGATACCCAATGTGCTGGCAACACGCTGTGCACTGCGTTCTTTATATCTTGTATGTGGGTTATAGTGACTTAATGACATTTCAAATTTTTACTTTTAAATTACACTTTATTTTTATAGGCCATAATAAAATTTTGCTATCGCAATATAAGCAATCCAGATTATTAACACAAGCGGGATTCCCGCGTTCATGAAATCTCGGAATCGATAATGCCCTGGCCCCATAACAAGTAAGTTTGTTTGATATCCAATAGGTGAAGCAAAAGAACAGTTCGCCGCAAAAATAACAGCAATAGCAAAGATAATAGGATCAACGCCCATGTTAATCCCCATATTCATCGCAATAGGCGTAAACAAAATAGCACAAGCATTATTCGACAGAATATTCGTACAGATAGCCACAATAATAAACAAAAGCGCAATCATATAAAGCGGATCATCGGCAAAAGGCACCCTCAACATTAAATCAGCAATAAATTGCGTTCCTCCTGTGGCCTGCATAGCCGTTCCAAGAGCAAGCATCGCCCCCACAAGGAAGAGAATTTTTCGATCAATAGCGCGTGTCGCTTGGCGGATATTTAAACATCCCGTTGCAACAAGTAGCACCGCTCCACTAATCGCCGCCACAGCAATAGATAAAACACCAGCTGACGCGAGTAAGATTGTGCAGAAGAAAATAACAGCCGCAACAGGTGCTTTCTTTGGAATTGGCAACTCCGTTTTTGAACCTGATAAAACCGTCACATCAGTTTGTTCCTGCCCCCGCATAGAGTTCACAGTACCTTGCGCACCTGCAACGAGCAAAACATCACCTGGTTCTAAACGGATACGCCCCATACTACGGCGGACAACGCGTGCGCGACGTTGGATACCCAGAACAATAATACCAAATTGTCGTTTAAAATCGACTTGGTCGATTGTCATTTCAACAAAACGGGAGGCCGGTGGAATCATCAGCTCTGCTAAAATACGTGTTTCAGAAACCGTATCTTCTAAATCTTGGGTACCCTCTTTATCTTCATCATCTTCTGAATCTTCCATGATCTTGGCTTCTTCATCAGACAGTAAAAACCCAGGGAATTTGGACAACAGCCCCGCAAGAGAATTCTTCGTAGCGGCAACAATCATGATGTCGCCTTCTTCAATCTGGTATCCTTCAAAAGGTGGTAGAATTAAGTGACCACGACGTTGAATCAAGCGCACATCAACATCTGGTAAGGCTGGGAAAATGCCCTCTGAGAATTCCATGCCAATAAGAACGCTTTCCGCTGTTACGTCTAACTCGGCGACAAATTCTTTTTCACCACCTTCCAGCTTTTGCTTAAGAGAGCGTCTGTCTGGAACCAAAAAAGGAAGAACGACGACAAGGTAAACTAAACCAACGGCGGCCAGCATCATGCCCGGTATAAGAAAATCAAAGAAGGCCAATGGCTCGTAACCCAGTTCGACCATTGTACTAGAGACAAGAAGATTTGTTGACGACCCGACCAATGTGGTCATACCACCGAGGATCGCGGCAAAGCTAAGTGGCATCATAATCTTACTTTCGGCGATACCCGCAGAAATACCGATTGCCTGAATAATAGGAATTGTAAGAATAACGAGTGGCGTATTGTTAAGGAACGCACTAAATACCATGACAAAAATTAGAATACAAAAAATCGCAAGGCGTGCGGGCATTCGTTTATTATTGACGAAGAAATTAACAAGCACGCGTAGCGCATCTGTCCTAATGATTGCCTGCCCCATAACGAGAAGCGCCAACACAGCCAGCAACGCGGGGTTTGCAAAACCAGATAATAAATCCGCAGCATCAAGTTGATTACGGCCATTCGCATCAGGTAGAGGAAATAACTGACCAAACAAAAGAAGCGATGTCAGAATAATAACACTGGTTGCTTCTAACGGAAGTTTTTCGCGGGCAAAAAGGTAAACAGCAACCGCCGTTACAATCAGCACAAACCACATATGAAAATTGGCATCCATGATAGACATTAAAACGTTTAACCTTTCGCGTTGCTCTTACTCTTCAGAGCCGATTGAAAAACCAGATGTTTCAAATTCACCTAAGTTTTTAAGCCCCAAACGCAACATTACTTCTGTGCCACTATCCCCTGAAGAGTCCCTCGTCAGGTTGCGACGTGCAGAAACAAGAAAATTAACGCATTGTCCCTGATAATCCAAGCCATATCTAGCAAATCTTAAGCCTTCAGTTTCATCAGCCAAATCATAGCGAACATCACCTAACATGCTCCATTCATCCGTAAGCTCATACTTTGCACCAAAGTTGATTTGTTCACGGCTTTCATCAAGGTCTGTTCCTTGTAACGCATTTGCATAAAAATAACGTGTATTAAAGCTGGCTTTACCAATTTTGGTGGATGCGTCGACTTCATGACGTTGGGAAGCAAAGTTATCATTTTGAAGTTGCATACCATAATTCAACTGCAAAGCCTCACCGGTTGAAATATTAATATTTCCAACGAAGTCAGATTTTTGCTCTTCCAAGCCAGAGCCATCAGGGAAAGGATTATTATCATCGTCAAGACGATAGCTTTGTCCTAAGAACACTTCACCTTTATATCCATTCTCGGCATATACGCCCGTTCTAACACCATAAGTGGTGAAAGCTTCGTCTTCCACACGATCATAACCAGGGAAACGATTTGTGTTAAAAATATTTGTCGCATCAATAGAAACATCTTGAGAATCTTCATTTGGAATATCATCATTTTCACGAAGGTTCGTCCCCACAGTAACAGCCGCAATCGGTTCAATAACCATTTGTGATTTTTTGAAATTCTTTGCAACAGGGTAGCTTGTTTGTACATTGGCTTGTGTGAATCCCCGCACAGCCGACGATCCACTACTACGTTGATTGGCTAATGATGCTATATCACGATCATCAACTTTATAGACATCACCGCGGGCAGACAAAGTAACCTTATTCACCAAACCAAAATTAGTAACATCGCGGCGCTCCCACCCTAGCTTCGCAGAAGCACGGTTTACATCCTGATCATCACCTTCACGTTGCAAACCTAATAGAGATGTCTCCACATCCCAACGACCACCAAACGTTTGATTTGCGTCACCAATAAAGCTGGCATAAACCTCAGGTAATACATTGGGTTGATCTTCTTTTCGATCACTTGTGCGAATATCTTTAAAATTAATAGCCCTGATATTCGCATAATTTCTGTCTGAGAACCTTTCAACATAAACTGTGTTCTCTAAAACATCTTCATTGGAAAAATCATATTGGTTCAAATACTGATCATCACTCACAATTTTTAATTCTGTGCCTGCACGCCATTTTTCATTTATATTCCACAGGCCTTCAGCAAATAAATGTCCACGTTCTTCGGCATCAATATCAACATCCTGCTCATCAATAAAATCAGTACGACCAGAATAGGTTGCTCCGCCGCTTAGTGTGATTATTGCATTTTCAAAACGTTGACGGTATTCAACTGTTGCCAATGGTGCTTCTTCTGAAAACACACCAAGACCAAAAGTAGCGTC
The DNA here is from genome assembly GCA_023301785.1 of Alphaproteobacteria bacterium. Lineage (GTDB taxonomy): Bacteria > Pseudomonadota > Alphaproteobacteria > Micavibrionales > Micavibrionaceae. The sequence continues at coordinate 13,556 of JALZUF010000278.1, forward strand.
TTTGTCAGGAGCGATATTCCAATAATATTCTTGCTGGTAACTTGCCCCTAACTCGCTATCAAAACCCATGGTGGGCGTTAAAAAACCACTCTTTCTTTTAATAGATCCATCAGGATGCGAGAAATATGGGATATAGGCCAATGGGACACCTGCAAACTCAAACGTAGCATCATCATACGCTATACGCGCTTCATCTTTATGGTGCGTTACGTTACGTGCCTTCAACTGCCATATTGGTGCTTTATCTGGGTTTGATTTACACGGCTCGCACGCGGTATATGTTGCTTTGCGCATGATCACTTTTAAGTTTGCGATCTTTTGCGCTTCCTCGGCGGTAAAACGTGACCCATCTGCCAAAACACCTTGAAGCCCTCGAATAAAGCCATCTTTCATGCCATCTTCTAGCTCAACACTGTCCGCAAAGAATGTATCGCCTGTCGTTTCGTTTAGAACAACATCACCCTGCGCCTGAACATTATCTTCCTTGAGAGAATAAACAATTTTCTCAGCGCGAAGAATACGCCCCGCTTGCACCAACTCTACGTTACCCGTGGCTGTTACAATTCCATTATCTTCATCATATTGAACTTCATCTGCCAAAAAATCGACAGGTTGATCATTTTCATCTTCCGTTTCTGTAGACGTTGTTTCAGATATCATATCTGCAACTTTAGGCGCAATAACGTCTGCATACGAATATCCACAAAGACCCGCGCCCAAATAGCACGACACAAAAGCACCAGTTATGAGCTTTTTCTTTAAAATAGAAGCCTCCGCAGAGAAATAGAAATTAAATTAATACGAACGTATAAGTGACTATTTTTAAACAGTTTTCAAGTGTCTAAATAGATCTAAATCATACCAGAAACTGTTATCGAAGAAAAGCAGGGATATCATCACCAAAACTAGATGAATCGCCTGAATCATCATCAGATTTTTCATGTTGCTTGGGTTTTGATTTTTGAGGCGTTTTTTTGGCTTCAATCTTAACGTCAACGTTGGCATCTGACTTAGGAGAAGATTTCTTAGGAGCGCTAGGCTTCTTACTTTTTCCTTTTAAATCAAAAGGTTCAAAGTCTTTTTTAATAAGCTTTTGAATAGCATCAAGGAACTTATCGTCCCTATCCGTTGCCATCATCCATGCACGCCCTGTATTACCAGCACGCCCTGTACGACCAATGCGGTGGACATAATCATCGGCACTCATCGGTACATCATAGTTAAATACGTGAGAAACATTGTTTACGTCAATTCCACGGGCGGCAACGTCACTACAAACAAGCAGCTTAATCTTATCGTCTTTAAAACCCTGCAACGTCTCAGTACGCTTAATTTGAGGCATATCACCGTGCATAGCACCCGCCGCAAAGCCTTTTGATGATAAGAACTTAGCAACCGTATCAACGTCTTTTTTGCGATTACAGAAAATAAACGCATTACGTACATCTTCCTGATCTAACATTGTCAGCAGGCTGTTATTTTTCTCTTTATAGTGCACCTTCACCAAGAATTGCTCAACAGTTTCCGCAGGAGACGCCGCCGCTGCAACGGTTACTTCTTTAGGGTTACTTAGGAATTTCTCAGTAAGTTTCTTAATCTCTGGTGGCATCGTCGCAGAAAACAGTAATGTTTGACGCATCGGCGGAATTAACGACACGATTTTTTCAATATCAGGAATAAATCCCATATCCATCATACGATCTGCTTCATCGATCACTAAAATCTTTATATCATTCAATAGGATATGACCACGTTCAAACAAATCAAGCAAACGACCCGGCGTTGCAATAAGAACATCAACCCCCTGCTCTAACAGCTTCATTTGCTCATTCATTGACTCACCGCCAACCAATAAAGCTTTGTTTAAATTGTGATATTTACCATACACGTCAAAGTTGTCGGCAACTTGTGCGGCCAGCTCTCTTGTTGGCTCAAGAACCAACGAACGCGGCATACGCATTTTTGCACGACCGCCACTTAAGGCATCAATCATAGGAAGCGTAAAGCTCGCCGTCTTCCCTGTTCCTGTTTGCGCCAAACCAACAACATCACGTGTCATTTGAATAGCAGGAATGGCTTTTGCTTGAATAGGCGTTGGTTCTTTATAACCGCGCTCATTTACAGCCTTTAATGTTTCAGGGCTTAATCCTAGATCTTCGAAATTCATAAATTATCTTTTGTTTGATTTTTAACTATGTAGTGCAAAATAACCAGTCAGGTTTATGACGAACAATGCAGTTGCCACAAACAATATTTTGGATGATTTTTTCTTTTTGGGAGCACAAGGCTCATGCCCACAGCCCGTGCTGCGACAATCAAGTTTCATTGCATAAAAATGCAAGGCCCAACCAAAAGCTAGGATAAGCGCGCTTGTTGTAATCATAGGGATTTCATAACCATGCATAGCGTCGTGCAACGTATTTATTTCTGTAGGTAGCGTAACAATAATACCCGCACTGGCAAGCAGGCTTAATAAGCTAAATACTATAGGGATACCGCAACAGAAAAAGTGACTTATTTCTGAAGTGAGCGCCATCCATTTCGTAAGCGTTTGCAAGCGTTGCATTAATATTCATTCCTATTCATTGATATGAGGAAAATAGTAGGTATTGAGGCAATCTGTCAATTCAATTCTACTGTTTTTCGATATCTATGTACAAACGGTAGCTTTTGCCGTGATCTGGCTTCAGCAAGCCAGAAGCCCCAATTTCTACGTTATCTTCAACGCCAATGATCATTTGTGCGCCTGATTTGGTTTTTTGAACGCGGTAGTTATTTAAAACGTTACGGTTCTTACTTTGCCAATTTTCTCTCGCTTGCCATGAAGCAAAAGGCATATCAACAGTCACAGTCTTACTTTGTGGGTCATAATCAATGCTGTATTCAAGGGAATTAGACAGGTCAATAACCATACGAACCTTATCGGGGTAATCCCCAATGCGTACTTCTTTAACAATAGACTGTCCAGATGCCACGCCACCACGAACTTTTAACGCGCCGCCGCCCGTGCTTGCCTTATAAACGCGGGCACGTTTCTTATCTTTGTATCCTTTCGCCAAAGAAATAATATCTTTAACGTTAACTGTTCCGTCTTTGGCGATGCGTGTATCTAAATCTTGCTCTTCATAAGTATCTTCTTTGACACCATTCACATCCGTTCCAAATTTGAACATATCGCCTGGCTGAAGAGAGACGTATTCAAATGGGATATCTATGCCTTGTGACGGCTCTGGCCTGATCGTGTAATCCCCTGGCGGGATACGCTCAAAAGTATAATAACCATCGGCGGCGGTTTTAGTCGTTTGAATGACATCACCTTCTTCATTTAACAACTCAAGCGTTACACCACGCATCGGCTCGCCAGAGGCGCCCACACTCATCGTTCCATCAATTGCACCCGTTTCAATTAATGGGAAGTCTAATTTATGAACAGCTCCAGGGCGCGGATAAACACTGTAACCTGGCGCTGCAGAAATTAGATACGGATCTTGGATTGTTGTTTTTTTAACTTTCACATCAACAACTTTGCCAGACGCAGAAACAAAATCCATTAAATATCCGTCTTCATCCGTTCTTTCACGTGATGATTTACGACTAATATCAATCTTCACTGCTTCTACTGGCTCGTCATCACCATTATAAATACCATCATAATTTTTATCGCGGAACACAGTTGAGGCAATTGGACCTACGTTTGAGAAACTTTTACTTCTTGCGATGTAGCCTTCGTCTTGATCGTAAGGACCAATCGACGTACTTGCCCTTAGCATAAAGCCAAACCCACCATCAGAAGACCAATCTGTTTCAGCACTCCCTAAATACGTATCGAAATCACGGCTAATTTGAAAACCAAGTCTTTTTTCATCGTCATTAAAATCGTAATTGGCGAAAAGATTATAAGAATAATCGCGCGAACGGCCGTAACGTAATTCAGAACGGATGCTAACAGGCTCAAGCTCTGGATGAATATTGTAGCCTAACGAATTTCTAAAATTCCAACGATTATAACGCGTTGTTCCTGTTATACGGCCCGCAGTTGTTTGGTGCTCACCATCAAATAAAGCTGTTCTCGTTGAGTTTGTTAAACGAAGACCATTAAGACCAAAAGATTGTCTAGTAAAATAATTAGACGTATCAGCAACAGCATCACGTTGTATTAAATTATATCTAAACTCCAACCCTAACGCGCCGACGAGTGTTCTAAATATTTTCTTAACGCTAAAGTCTGTTTCAAGTGTTTTACGATTTGGACCATCTTGTGATTTAGGACTTATAAAATCATTATATGCAGAAACTTCAGTGTTAATTTTAAAGCCAAAGAAATCACTCACGGTTCTAACATCAACCGCACTTCCTCCGTCCAATTGTTTATACGCTTCTAATTGCGCTAAAGTTGTTCCCACAGAACCAATAGCCCCAGCAGTAACATACTCTCGCGATGAATCTTCATTTAAATTAATACGGTCTTTAATTGTACTTGCCGACACAAAACCCGTAAGCCTATCGAACAAACCTCTTGCGGCATAAACATTTGCCGTTAGGCCTTCTGCTCTTGGACTACGTCTTTCTTCAATAGGGAACAAGTCTTTTTCAGCTTCTAAAATACCACCAGAAACAGAATTAACACCCTTCTTCAACATTGCAGATTGAAAAATATAATTTTCAACACGCTCACGTATTTGACCTTGCGGGCCATACAAAACAACGCGGAATCTATTGTTACCAAATCCAACGGGAATATCATCAAAACGATATTCGCCTTGCTGATCAACCACATCAAATAATAGAAGCTCATCATTTAAATAAAGCTCAACTTCCCATCCTGGAATACTGACGCCATCAATCGTAACATTATCAAATGCACCACTTTTATCATTATCCTCAGTTGAGAATATGAATCCACGCCCCCCAGAATTGCTTGCAATAAGCTCTCTGTTGTTTAGCCTTACATCGCCAAGCTGCGTATCTTCCAAACCAAAAGGAAGAGCCCCTTCGTGAATATTTTGACGTCTTAATCGAAAGCGTAAATTTTCTGGCTTTTGGTTCTCATCCCCTCTACGGGCATAACTTACGGAATAATCAGCGCTGGCATAAGCTAAGTCATTTACACCACTTACTGACACCTGCGAAACAACATCATCGGACGTTTCGTCAAAACCCACTTGCCCAGAAATATCAACAATCGGTTTACCAACTAATTGGTACGGGTATGGAATAAAAGGAAAATTTTGTTCTTCTTCAATTTTTCCTGCTTGATAAGCTAGAACACGATCACGATTTGTTTTACGATTTTTTCTTTGCTGGAAAGGCAACGGACGATCTGGACTAACCTTCAAAATCAGACTGCTCAAATTAATGTCCAACAGCATTGGCCAAATCTGCTCCAATACTTCTTGAACCACATAAACATCACCATCTGAATCTTCTTCACTCAAAAAAGCATCCTGAGGAAGGTCTATTTTTTCACCACGGAAACGCAACGTGTTTTTCTTCGTATCAATTTCGAAAGTATCATTATCACTTAACGCCCAACCTTTAACATAGCCAGCAGGCGCATCATATTCGGAATAAAAACCAAAAACATCCGCCAGTTCATTTAACGGTAAATAAAATTGATTATTATTTTGTATAGCAAAAATACCAGCCGATACAGGATCTTTATCAACGACAACAGCCAAAACCAAATCTTCGGATAAGCCTGAATTTAGCAACGCGCCATTGCCACCACCTTCATAAGAAGAATTATAAATACGGCTTAACGTTTTGAAAGCAGAGGATTTTTCTACAGCCGAACCACCAGACACAGTTTGAGATAAAACAGGAGAAGAAAGAAATGTTGTAAACAGCAAAACAACTCCCACAGAGGGAATCCTTTTTATTCGCCTATAAAGCTGTTTATTATTATCTGACATAAAATTTATCCGCCCGAGTGGGCATAAAGGCTGTGGATAGAATCATCCACAGTTATGATACCACAAAAAACATCATATTAAACAGCAGTTTAACGATTAAAACAAATTTTAAATTTAATTTTTATATTGGAAAATTAGCTTACAGGAGCTGTTTTTTCAGAATAAATCTTAACGGCACTACCATTAAAGCCTTTGGTTTCCGTATATTTCAATAAAACAGATCGACAAGACGGTTTACCAGCCTTAGCTGGCAGCTTAATTGACAAATCTCTCTCGCCTATTTCAGAATAAACAGCAATACCACGAACAAATTTGATCAGATATTCATCTCCAGAAGAGGGATTACATAAAAAATCCAAATCGCCGTAGACACTTTGATTACCTTTTCGCGACAGAGTAAAATTAGCCTCAATAAACGAACCACGATTAGAGTAAGATAGATTTTGTATCTCTACCGAAGACGAAAGACTCCCCTTGCGAACAATCACTGGCATACTTGTCGTTGGCAACATACGCATGAAAGCACCAGACTGCTTACCTTGCGTTTTCAATCTTTCACGAAAAGCTTTAGGGTCATTTTCTGTTTGAATATAAAAATGTGATCTATATTCACCATCGGCCAAACCACTCGGCGTACGCAACATCAAACGCACCTGCTGTGAGGAACGCGGCGCCAATGTAAAACGACGCGGTGAAAAACGAACCATATCAGCGGCAGGCTTCACACCAGCAGGAAGATCACCAGCCTCAACCGACACCAAGGCCTTATTACGTGTCATTTTATAATGCTTCCAACCCAACCTATAAGTTTCTTCTACATCTGAATTATTAATAACTGTAATAACCTCTGCGCGCTTAGAGCCTTCAAAGACGATACGCTTTACAGTAACCGCAATCGCATCAACCGGCTTGGGCAGAAAAACAATCGTTAAAAACGAACAAAAAAGGAAAAAACTTGCCGTGCTCTTAATCATAGAAACTCTCAATCATTATAAATAATTTGCTATCATAGAATATGTGCCAACATAATTACCGCTTGTTTGGCCTGATGCCACATTTAAGCGAGCACCTACTGGGAAAGTAACAGGATTGGTTGTGAGCGTTATGGTTGCCGTTGGGCCGCTCCCATCAATATCAAAATTTGTGACATTCATAATCGCACCGGCCCCCGGATCATCCAATGGGAACGTCGCCGCCCCCATACGCACATCCACCTGAAAACCTGTTGATCCTGACAATGAAATCATCGCGGGGGACTCAACACTTCCACCTGCGACTAAACTTATAGACCCAGATATTACAGTACGCGCACCAGCAGGAGAAATTTGAACGACGCCGCCAATGGCACCAGGTGTTACAGTACCAAAACTGAGGTCTGTCGTTGCCGTCAAAGCTATAGGAGCCGTTTGGGCAAAGGATGTTAAGGGAACACCAACAAAAGTGACTAGCGCCGACGAAAAGGGCAGCCATTTCTTTAATTGACTAAAACTATGTTTAAAAACGTTCATACAGTACAAGGTAAGCTTAATTTAACCAAAAATCAATAAACCTGTAGCCATTATAAATGGCTACAGGTTAAAAATTCTAAATAACCGTAATCTTATTGGTAATCAATAACCACATCAAAGAAACCAGTATAAGCACCTGGCGTTTGAAGAGCTGGAACAACAAGTTCCGCACCAACTGGAACAGTAACCGTCGCGGTCGGTGTACCCGCCGCAGTAATTACGCCCGTAGGTCCGTTACCGTTTGAAATAATATCAAAGTTTTGTACAGTCATCGTGTTTCCGCCACCATCATTCATAGTGTATGTCGCAGCAGCAATGTTAATATCCATCGCCGCGCCAGCAGCAGCAGTAACTGTAAGAATACCGGTTGTCGGTGATGAAGCTGTAACTTCATTAATAGTTCCTGCCAGTACGTTCGTTTGATTTAAAGTATCAATTTCAACTTCTAGAGTACCACCACCTGCTTCAGTGAATGTACCGAAGCTTAACCCCGTAGGATTGGCGACAGCAATTGGCGCTAAAATAACAGCGCTCATTGACCCTGCAGATGTAAATGTTGCAGCATTTGCTTCGTAAGAACTAAGTGACACTAGTGCCGTCCCCATGAGCAATGCTTTACTTAAGTTTTTACCATTCTTGGTATTTTTCATAGCATATCCTCGCTTTATGACTGTTTACAAAAAAATATAGTTACTTGATTATATATTAGAAATTACTAATTTTAGGTTAATAAGGAGATTATCTTCCAATCAATAATGAAAGTATAATAACATTGTTGATAGTTAAAAAAAAGGGAATATTTTCAATACCTTACAATAGTATGTAAACTAAAAGAAAAGATACTTATATTATGTCAAAACTGCATGAAGTAACATTAGACGAAGCCATCGAAATAGCCAAGAACCATCACCGTTCTGGTAATCTTACAATGGCATATAAAACATACAAAGATATAATTGCAGTACACCCAAATCAATATTTTCCTCACTACACACTTGGCATATTGTCTTATCAAAAAAGCGCCTTCCAGGATGGGGTCGATTTTTTAGAGCGTGCCATAAAGATTGATTCAAAAGCCTCAGAAGCATGGGATTTATATGGCGTGATGTTGGAAATGGTCGGCCGCCCCGCCGATGCCGTCAAAGCGTGGGAGAAAGCGTTAAAGATAAAACCCGAATTCCCAGAGGCCCTTTCCAATTTGGCAAATGCCCTATGGAAAAAAGGCGATAACAAAAAAGCACAAAAATTGTGTGAAAAAGCAATAGCCGTCGACCCGAACTATGCGGGTGCTTACATCAACCTTGGGGGCGCGCTCATCGCGCAAGACAAAAAAGAAGAAGCTTTAGAAATGTGGGAAAAAGCCGTTAAGCTTAAACCCAAAAATCATTTTGCCTACACAAATATAGGTAACGTTTTAAGAGACATGGGACGTATTAAAGAGTCTGAAGAAGCCTGCCGTAAAGCCCTAGAAATAAATCCAGAGCATCCAGAAGCTCTATCCAATCTTGGAAACGCCTTAAGAGATCAGGGTAAATTTGAAGAGGCTGAGGAGGCCTACCGAAAAGCGACAGATATTAAACCTGAATTTGTCAGAGCGCACAGCAATCGCTCGGTGGTACTCACTGACCTACTTCGTTATGATGATGCTCTTGTCGCCACGCGTTATGCCCTCGCCTTTGATCCAAACTTCTCCGAAGCTTATCGAAACAAGGCTGTTGTCCTTAGAGAAATTGGCCGCCTTAATGAAGCAGAAGACGCGGCGCGCAAAGCCTTAAATTTAGAACCTAACGCCATTGAATCTCGTATTGATTTGGCTGAGATTTTGTTCTTACTGGATAACTACGCCGAAGCCGCCGCATTGTTTTCAGAAGCCATGGAAATGGCACCAGATTCTCCAAGAATATACATCAAATTAGGCTCCGCTCTTGAGCGCGCAGGACGAGTTGAAGAGGCCCTTGATATCATCAACAAGGCCGTTGAGCTAAACCCAGAAATGCCTGAAGTTTATCATATGCAAGCCTCGATCCACTTCATGACTAACCGTACGGATCAAGCTCTAAAATCTTTAGAGGAAGCCTTGTTATTAAAACCAGATTTCCCCGAAGCCCTTTCTCTTATGTCAGAAGTTTACCAATCATTGGGGGACATGAAAACGGCTGAAGAGTATGTCGATAAATCCCTCGAAGCAAATGATAGCATTCCTTCACTGTATTACACCCT
>JALZUF010000279.1 GCA_023301785.1 Alphaproteobacteria bacterium
TCTAGGTGCGCGTAGGCCGACATCATTTTATTTTCATGACGGATCAGCACGAGGTTGCCGTACCCTTCCAAATCATCACCATTATAAACCACCACACCATTTTGCGATGCTCTAACGGGCGTGCCGCGCACGGCCTTAATGTTGATACCATCATTATGCAGACCGTCAGTTTTTGGACCATAACTGGAAATAATTTTCCCATCAATCGGGCGCATAAATTTACCCGATGCCATCTTCGGTGTGTCTTTTGGCACTTTCGCACGTGTTACTGTCGAGGCTTCTTGTACCGTCGGTTTTACTTCTGGTACGTTCGGCGTACCGACACCTGACGTCACACGCGGTACATCCAATATCTCACGATCAACAGGATCAAGACGCGCTGTTTTCACGGCCTCTGTGCTACTAACCGCATTATTACTCGGTGCTAATACTGCTGGTTGTGACGCTGCATATTGTCCCGATGGTGTCGGCAAACGCAATGTCTTACCTTGTGACAAATTAAACGGGCTTGGAATATTATTCAGGCTCGCCAATCTATTCGGGCTCACCTCATATAAACGCGCAACGGAATTAATCGTATCACCTTCGCGCACTTCATATTCATTTGGTGGCGGTAATTTCATACGGTATCCCGCATTTAAAATATACGGTGCTTGCAAATTGTTCAGCGTAATAATTTCACGCATCGGTAATTGATAATTTTTCGCTACCGTATACACCGTATCGCCACGCAAAACGGTATGAATACCAACACTCCCTGCGCCTTTATCAACGCCATAACTATTGAACGTCGCAGGCGCTTGTTTGGCACACGCGCTCATCATTGTTATCGCGCCAACACTGGCAACAATCATCAATGTTTTTGAAAAGTTTCTCATGCCACCACCATGCTTTCATCACACAATGTTTCGCGCGATGTCTCTGTGGCTATGTCTGGTAATAACGGTACAAATCGAACAGGCATAATATCCGACACCGACCACGTGTCTTCAGATTCTTTCTTATACCGTTTCAGCATCTGCTCTCCGGCACGCCCTACTGGCGCGACCATAATGCCGCCAACACTTAATTGCTCAATCAATTTTGTCGGGGGCTTTTCACGGGCGGCTGCGGTCACAATGACACGGTCAAATGGCGCTTGTTCAATATTATGAATCTTGGGCCAACCGCGCATACCATCACCGCACAACGTTGTGATATTACGCAACCCCAACGTTTTAAAGTTTGCTTCTGCAATTTCATGCAATGGTCTGTGGCGTTCAATCGTATAAACGCGGCGACATATTTTTGACAACACGCACGCCTGATACCCTGTGCCCGTTCCAATTTCTAAAACTTTATGCAGATCGGAAAGCTCAAGTGCCTCTGTCATTTTGGCGACAACGAACGGCTGGCTAATCGTTTGCCCCAATCCAATCGGCACCGCAATATCTTCATACGCCTGATCCGACAAGGCGTCAGGAATAAAATGCTCACGCGGCACGCGTTCAATCGCACTCAAAACATCGGTATCTTGGATGCCACTTTTACGCAAAGACATGACCAATCTTATTTTGCGGTTATCCGATATTGTTGATGGTGCAATCATGACGACGTTCTAAAGATCCTGAAATACCTCACCGAATGGCAAGATTTTGATTTGACCTTAATTTTACAATGTTCTGCGCCTTTGAGCAAGTATGCCCATCATTTACTTTTTCGTAATATAAAGGGACATACTCGCGCTTGAAATCTCAGGCTTTCCAGCCGTAACTTTACCATTCACACTCATTATTTCACCGCGCACCTTATAGCTTTGCGACTGAGCATTAACGACAACAGGCTTCTCTAGGTTTTTAGACGTATTCTCTTTCAAAAGCTTCTCAATAGCCCCATTTAAATCAAACCGAATCTTTTCACCCGTCTCAACCACAGAAATTGTCATGATGTTGCTCCTTAAACCCTTAAGCTCAATTTGAACTTTATCATCCAAACGGATAACTTTTTTACTGTTTGAAATTCCAATATATTGCGACTGAATATAATAATCCACACCACGTACATCTAACGCACTGCCATAATTACGGGTCGTTGAATAATAATTAAAACGTTCATTATTAATCGCAAGGTCATCATTTTTTCTTTCCCAACGTGAAAGATATTTAAACCCAAGATCTTTGAAGAAATCATAGTTATTTTCATGACCATAAAATTCGTGCTTATGCCTAAACACGTAATCTGAAATGCCGCTGATATTCTTACGTACTTCAAATGGTAACTCTTCTTCCGCTTTTACAATTTTACCATCAACCAATAAATTATGCTTTTTCAGAACGGCTTCTAAACGACCAACTTGACTCCACGCCGAAACATCACGCGCACTCCATGGACCAACAGAGCCAAGCAATAATAAAATCGCAAGCGATAATGGAATATGCTTCAGCTGTAATTTCTTAATCAAAAATCCAACCGCAATAAACCCAAACCAAAGCGCCGCCATAGCAACCACATAACGCTTTTCAGTTACACCATATTGATGGATACGCAGGCCGATTGAAAACGCCTGAACCAGCACAGGGATAATCATTGCTGCGAAGAAATACTTCACAATAAAGTTAAGCGCTCTCCCCCCTTTTTGTTTACCGTCATAGCCATCACCATGGAAAGGCCACGAGATCAAATACGTCACCAACCCAATACCGATAAACCCAACAATCATATAGGACAGCTGACCTTTCGGGATATCCCACGTCACACCGATCTTCAGGAAATAAGCATATAAAATCGCCATATAAGTAATCACCAAGGGCGCGAAAATCCAACTCACGATAAAGCCAACTTGCGGCGGTGTATGGCATTCAGAATCCTTAAATTCAAATGCTTTCGGTATAAAAGACAGCGCATATATCGGCCCTAAAACAAAACTACAAAAGGCAACAATATCGCCAAAACTTTCTTCAGGAATATTCACATCAAACAGATATTTAATGGCCGCCAATGCCGCCGATGCACCGCCCATCAATAAAAGTGATGCGACAATCGCAACTGCCACACCAAACCAAAGATGACGGTTAAAAACCCAGAACGATTCATCCGTATTTTTGCTTAAGAAAAATGGCGCAACCATGATCAACAATAATAACGCGGGGAAGATAAACACCAATCTAAAGAATTCATCCGTTGCCCCGAATGTAATAAATAACAATGGTGCAAAACCAATAATTGCCAGCGCACCATGTTTTAATGCATTTAAATTTTTGGCTTCTGCATAAATCTGGCACACACCAAACCATAAATATCCCAGTACAAAACTTAAGATCAAACGCCCCACTGTTTCGTCTTCCATCCAATCTTTAAAATGAAGTTGAATGATCACAAATACAAATGCCCACATTCCACACATCGATGATAAGGGAAAACGTTTAACCGTATCGACAAACGCCTCAAAACTATTTTCGAGTGAGAATTTTTTAAAGAAGGCTTTCATATCAAATCTTTCCAAATATGGCTGAATTAGCACAATAATATTCTATTTTTACCTAAAAACCAGCAATATAAAAAAGTCTTGATTTTATTTTCATAATACGTATTTTAACGCTATGTCAAATAATATACAACAAATAAGCACGCTAAGCCCTTCACAACCGACAGTCTCTTTGAAAAAGGAGTTCGACGGTTCAGGAGAAAATGCACCTGAATTAGCAACATCAACCCCAAGTCCTCAAACAACTGTCAACAGGTCAAACACACCAACTGCGCTTGCTTTTTGGCTATCCGTGGGTTTTGTGGCGTTAAGCTCAGCTTACAGTATCAACCGTATAAATAATAAGCTTGATGAGCTTAGCACTAGTATTAGCGATTTAGGCGAAAATATGAATACAAGGTTATCAGGCATAGAGCGAGACATGAATGAACACTTTGATACGCTCCATTGGGAGTTAGAAGACATACAAGAAGCACTCGATAGGTCAGTTGATAAATCAGATAACTTAGCTGCCAAAGCTCAACAGAATAAATCAATCATTCCTGA
>JALZUF010000280.1 GCA_023301785.1 Alphaproteobacteria bacterium
CGTTACCAATAATTTATCTGTACCATTTACCACGCAATACATTTTATCAGCCGTTACCCCTTCTTTTTTTTGCACCAGCTTTGCCAGTTCGTCCGCTGATAAATGAGGGCGACCAAGTGACGACATTTTGCGTTGATACTCGGTCATTTTATGCTGATGAATTTGCCCCAGCATTTGCCCGGCTTTTGACGAGCCAGCCATTAAAAATGGTTCGGGTGGTGCTTCGATTTCTTCGTCTGTAACAACACCAGAAGAACGCGACATATAGTCAAGCGTCATGCGGTCAGTGTTGCCGAAAAATTGGTGTAAATCTGAATTTGCAAAAAAGGTTTCGCTTCCTTCGCGTCCGTATAATTTTATTAGTTGCCCTAAATCCTGAAGCACGACCCACAATTGCAAACCATAGCCGCGCATAAGACCCGCGCTTACAGAAATTTCTTCAATAAAGCCAAGTGCAAAAAATTCGTCTAGTAAAAATAAACATTGCTTTTCACGTAGTGCGCCCGATGGTGTTCGGCGTTGCATTTCTTCAATCGAACAACGAACAAAGAGCCGCAAAAACCGTCCATGCTGGACGAGGTAATTTGCAGGCAAAACGAGGAACACCGTTGCATTGCCTGTTTTTAATTCTGATAAAGCAAAGCTGGACGTTTCAAGCGTTCTTCTCATGGCTTTACTATCAAGCCAAGAGGTGTTTTTTTCAGCGTTAGAAACAAAATATTCGCCTTCTTTGGCGAACGCACGAGCCGCGCCAGCTTGGGCCACTCCTGCACATCCTCTGATAGTTTTGCAACGCTCCATCACATCCCAAAATAATCCTTGGTCGCGGATAATATCGCGAACAGTCAGTAAATTTTTATCTTTTTGCTCTACCTTTTCATGTAAAAGCACATAGGCAATTATTCCAGATATAACCGCTTGCGCCCCATCATCCCAATGTGACGAACCAGCATCATGACCACGCATCACAATGCCGTCAGTAATTGCCGTTATATCTTCTTTTATGGTGTCAGAATTTAGATCTAAAATATCAAGCGGATTATATGAAGCAAGCAAAGAGGGTTTTATATTTGCCGTTTTAAATGGGTCAACAACATAAACCGATTGCCCCATTTTTTCGCGCGTTTCTGCTGTAGCTTCGGCGGCTTCTCCTTTGGGGTCAATGATAAGCGCGTTATTTTCCCAACTTAATAAATTTGGGATAATGACAGATACACCTTTTCCAGAGCCAGCCCCCGCAATTGTGATTGCGTGACGTTCTGTTTTTAATCCGACCTGAAATTTTTCGCCCTTTATTTCATCATAGCCAAGTAAAAAACGGTTAGGCTCATAAGGGTAATCTAGTGTGTTTTGCCATTGCATAGCATTTCTCTAAAAGTCAAAAAGTTTTCTATCGCTTTCTTTGACATGACGAATTAAAAGACCTTGCATTACATGTTTAAAATTTTCGTCATGTTCCATATTTTCAAGAGCGATAGCACCAGCAACAATTTTTCGCCGCGTGTCTTGTTTGCGTTGCTCTTTTGATATTTTGGCTTTTTCATCTTTGATGCGTTCAGCTAATTGATTTTGTTTTTTTTCTAGTTCGGCGATTTTTTGTTCAGGTGTTAGTTTTGGCCTTTTGGTTTTTGTAGGTATCGCGGGGGGAGTGTCCACTTTACCAAGTAGCGGATTTTCTATAGTTTCTGACATGGGCTTTTCTCCTATTTGCTTTTCCTCAATAATTTACGTTATCATTAATTATGTCAAACAGTCAAGCAGAGCATTCCCGACAAGGGCGCACTTATACGTTGTACCAACGTGTGCGATTTTTGCAGGCAAAAATAAAAAGGCGTAACCGCCTTGGCTGACTTTCGCTTATCCGCTCAAGTCATAGGCCGAAGCAGTGGCAGAAGTGCCACCGCTGCCGCCGCGTATCGTGCGTCCAATACTATCGAGTGCGATAGAACTGGACTTACTCACGATTACAGCCGCAAAGGTGGAACTTTGCATTCTGAAATCATGACGCCCAACAACACCCCCGACTGGATGCGTGACCGCTCCCAGCTTTGGAATGCTGTTGAAAAAGTTGAACGCCGCAAAGACGCTCAACTAGCCCGTGAAGTGCAACTGTCATTGCCCCACGAGCTAAACCCCGAACAACGCTTAAAGCTAGTTCGTGATTTTGTCGCTGATGCTTTCGTTTCTAAAGGCATGATTGCCGATATTGCCATTCATGCCCCGAACGAAAAAGGCGACGAACGAAACCACCACGCGCATATCATGTTGACCACGCGAGAATTAACGGCGGAGGGCTTCGGCAAAAAAAATCGTGATTGGAACAAGCCCCAAGTTTTAGAAAATTGGCGCGAGCAATGGGCAAATCATCAAAACCAATCGTTAGAACGAGCAGGACACGCCGAGCGCGTAGACCACCGCTCATATGCTGAACAGGGTATTGATAAAACACCCCAACAGCACAAAGGAAGCGCGGTAAATGAAATGGAACACCGCGAAGAAAAAACCCGCATTGGTGATGAAAACCGAAAAATAGAAAACGGCAATTCAGACCTTGCAAAACTTGAAGCACAACACGCCGCCATATCTGCACAGATTGCGGCAGAAAAAGCGCAATTACGTGAATGGACGGAAAGTAAACGAGAAACTTTTGAACGTTCGGTAAGAAGCACACAGCAAGAAAGGGAAGCAATTCAGACGCAAGAAAGATTGCACTTAGAAGAAAAGTTAAACCGCGAAAACGACACCGCAAAAAATGCAATCAATAAACAAATAAACGATTTAAATTACAAGCTGGCGCGTTCTTTTGGCCTGCGCGGTTTAATACGAAACATCACAGGTCAAAATAAGCGTGACACGGTATCACTTAACGAGTTAAAAAAATCTGTTGCGTCAATTGTCCGCGCTGAAAATAAACAACGTACAAGACTAACAACACGCCACCAGACACAAAACGAAAAAGCACAAAGAAGAACCACAGAAAGCCGCGCTTCAGTTAATGCTGAAATTTTACAAGCCAGAAAACAGCTACAAGAAAAAATAGAAGAACGACAACCCGAAACGATAAAACGCTCATGGAGCAGAGCCAGCAACGAGAACGCAGAAAACAAAAAAGAAAATTCTTGGCGGCGACCTGATAGCGAAAGCACTGGAAGAGATAGGAAACCCGAATAAATGCCAGATAGTTTTTACATTGTGCTAATTGCCCTTTTTGTCGTGGCTTTTTTTGTATGGCAGAACCGCCAAACGCCACCACTTGAAAACGAAACATATCAAGGCAAAGCGCGTTATATCGTTGATGGTGACACGCTCTATATTTACGGTCATAAGCCCTCTATTCGTTTATGGGGTGTTGATGCATCAGAGAAAAACGAACAAGGCCACAACGCCGCCACGGACAAATTAAAAGCATTGGCGCAAGGCCAAAAACTCACTTGCAGGAAGATAGAAACAGACCGTTACGGGCGCACCGTTGCGCGTTGTTTCCTTCCC
>JALZUF010000281.1 GCA_023301785.1 Alphaproteobacteria bacterium
CGCGCTTGATCTGTTCCAGATCAGCTAAATTGTTATCTTTACTTGGTTGATTTTGTTGCATTTGTATTTAAATCCCTACTATGTCCCTTGACTATAAGTTTAAAGATATTTCCCTAATATTTACTTAATCTTACGACCCAAAAATAAATTTAGAAAAATTTGATATATTTAAGAATACATGACATCGGTCAACAAAGGCAAATTTCTGCCACAATTCAATAAAATACTTAACTATATCAATAATTTAAGCTTATTTTTCGATAACTAAGTGATTCCGCGATATGATCGTCGTTAATTTTCTCAAAATCACCTTCAAGGTCGGCAATCGTACGGGACAAGCGGATTAGACGGTAATACGCCCGTGCGGAGAACTTCATACGTTCAGCCGCCTTATTAATAAGGTTTTGCGCCTTTTCATCCATAATAAACGCTTTTTCAATCATATCGCTATCGGCATAAGCATTGATAATGGTAGTGCCACGGCTTTTGGCTTCCTCGTTTATATGAACGTCAAAACGTTGCTTTTGTCTCTCACGAGCCACTTTTACACGTTGCGCAATATCCTCTGAAGCTTCCGATGGCGCCTTACCCAAATCTGCGACTGACACGGCAGGCACTTCAATTTGAATATCAATACGATCCAACAAAGGGCCAGATAATTTTGATTGATAATCACTGCCGCAACGTGGTGCTTTAGAGCATTCAAAATCTGCCGTTCCTAAATGACCACATCGACACGGGTTCATTGCCGCAATTAATTGAAAACGCGCAGGATATGTTGCGTGATGATTAGCGCGTGCGATTAAAGCTTGTCCTGTTTCTAATGGCTGCCTTAAAGCTTCCAATGTCGATCGTGAAAATTCTGGCAGTTCATCCAAAAATAAAACACCATGATGCGCAAGCGATATTTCACCAGGGCGAACTTTATGACCACCCCCTATTAATGCAGGCAGACTTGCTGAATGATGGGGATCACGAAACGGGCGCGCTTTCATCAGTCCACCCTCGGCCAATGTTCCTGACAATGAATGTATCATCGAAACTTCTAACGCTTCGCGCGCGCTCAAAGGCGGTAAGATAGACGGCAGACAACTAGCCAGCATTGATTTCCCCGACCCTGGCGGCCCAACCATTAACAGATTGTGTCCTCCTGCCGCGGCCACTTCCAGCGCACGTTTTGCTGTCTCTTGTCCTTTCACATCTGAAAAATTTGGCACGCGCATTGAGGACACCTCATCAACCACCTTACCTTGTGGGCGCATCAGTAATTGAGTGCCTTTAATATGATTAATCAACTGTAATAAATTATTGGGCGCTAATATTGGAAGGTCATCTCCTGCCCAAGCGGCTTCGCCACCACAATCGTTCGGGCAAATTAAACTATTATCATTACTCGCCGCGTGGATTGCGGCTGGCAAAACACCTGCTACTTTTCGAATACTAGCATCCAGCGATAATTCGCCTAGTACCACATAATTTTCCATCTCAGTTTTTGGTAAAACATCCATCGCCGCCAACAAACCCAACGCAATGGGTAAATCATAATGACTACCTTCTTTATTAACATCGGCTGGCGCTAAATTAACGGTTAGCCTTTTGGGCGGCAATGCAATCCCCAACGCATGAAGTGCGGCACGCACACGTTCTTTACTTTCCGCCACCGCTTTATCAGGTAATCCCACAATATTAAAAGCAGGCAAACCATTTGAGATTTGCACCTGCACGTCCACAGGCTGAACATTCACCCCTTGAAACGCGATTGTGTTTATTTTTGCCGTCATACATTCCTTATGACACAATTAAAATGAGAACAAAAGAGAAACATATTTTCAATAACCGCCTATCTTAACTAAGCATTCATTTTTACTTAACCGCTTCTTCATTATTTTGCGTTAAAAATTGAGATGTAAGCGTCGATAGGGGATCGCGCTAAACCAATGTGAGATTTAATTAGAGGGCAAAAACATGCTAGGGGCATTAACAGAAGATCAATTTGAACAATTAAGACAACAACTCATCGTACCGCTTGCCGTGCGTGATATTCTTGGCTTTGACTTAAATGTTGAACCAGAAATGCAGTATGGCCTACACATGGCCTTAAGTGAGATTGATCCAGACTCAGCCCTTTTGGCCATTGCCATCTGTGCGCAAGATATTGCGAACAAGGCCATTCATGCGGCGCCAATCGCGCATGCCTTAACGGTACAATGCAATACAATTTTAAACGAATACGGCCCATTATGGTTGCGTAATAATCTTAACGCTCCCATACCGTCGCATGTTTACCAAGAAATCTTAGACACCGCTCCAGAAGACTTAGAATGCATTGCCGATTTATTAGATGCTCTTGAAGCCGACTTAGGTGAAGATATGGGCGCCATGACACCGCTTATCAAGCTACTTTCTATTCAGGCGCGTGCGCACATGGAAATTGCTGATTTTGTTTTGGCCGAAATTGCCTACGAAAAACAAGTCACCGATAATCGTGAAATTTCACCGCAATTTGGATACGTTCAAGATCAAGTCGAACAAGTAATTGAGGCGAACACTAGCGATAACATCATCGTATTCCCAGGAGCTAGAGCTTAAACAAGCTTAATAATTTTCAATTTAACCGACCAGTTTCCCAACAGGCTCACCACCCAACAGGTGGATATGAAAATGTGGCACTTCTTGACCACCAAACTCACCTGTATTGGCGATAGTGCGAAATCCCATTTCTTGCAAATCTTGATCTTTAGAAATTTTTGATACTGCGCGATAAAACGCTGTGATTTCTTGATCACTCGCATTCGTACCGAAATCTGCAATATCAGTATACGCCCCTTTCGGGATCACCATGATATGAGTTTTACGTTGTGGGTTTATATCTGGAAAGGCCAAAACGTGATCATCCTCATACAATTTGGTACAAGGAATTTCTCCACGTAAAATTTTAGCAAAAATATTTTGATTATCGTAAGTCATGTTATTTTCTAACATTTAAAAAATAATTAGCCAAACAAATCTTTATTGATAACTTTATAATAAAACTTACTCTCAATAGTCTCAGCATTCGCAATAACTGAATAAGGGTGCGTCCCAAACTGTTGATACCCCAGCGTTTCATATAGCTTAATCGCATTCGTCATCGTACTACGTACGTCTAGGTTAATAACACCATAGCCATCATTAATAGCTTTCTTCTCAACTGCCTCTAATAACATTTTAGCCAGCCCGTAGCTACGTGCCCACGGGGCAACAAATTGTGTTGTCAACGTCACCATGTGGCCTTGCGCTTCATTGTTTTTCGGCGGCAATATAACTTGGCACGTACCGCATATTGTATCATCAAGTCGTGCCACAAAAAGCTCGCGCGTTGGTGCCGTAATAACACCGTTCCAATAATTTTCTAAAATATCACGAGATGGTAAATCAACCCAACCAAAACCACCGCCATCTTCAATAGCGGAATCCGTTGCATCACATAAATCATTAAGATCGTTCGTGCTTAAAGCTTTTGAAATAAATTCAACACCCACTTTTGGTTCATGATTAACTTTTGGTTGTTCGCCCATAAAATATGCTCCTCATTTATACCCTGTTGTATAACACGTGGATTCTATAATAAAGAAGGAATCCTAATAATTCATAAATTTATGAAACAACTCACGCGAACATCACCATGTTGCCCACATATTGCCATGGAATAATCTTTATTTAATCCTTGCCTACATGGCTCAAGATCATTAATTCATAAAGGTATGACAACAATACTCGCAATTCGAAAAAATGACTCCGTTGTGGTCGCTGGTGACGGTCAAGTCTCCCTCGGCAATACGGTTATGAAATCTAACGCACGTAAAGTCCGCCGCCTTGGAAAAAACAACGATATTATCGCTGGATTTGCAGGTGCGACGGCCGATGCTTTTACCCTGTTTGAACGCTTAGAAGCCAAACTAGAAGCCCACCCTGGGCAACTTACACGCGCCTGCGTTGAATTGGCCAAAGACTGGCGCACTGACAAGTATTTACGAAAACTGGAAGCCCTTATGGCAGTTTGCGATAAGAACACCATCCTTATCCTATCAGGAACAGGGGATGTTGTTGAACCCGAAGACGATGTTATTGGTATCGGATCTGGCGGAAACTATGCCTTGGCCGCTGCACGTGCGCTCATGGATCAAGATATAAGTGCCGAAGAGATAGCTAAAAAATCTCTTAACATTGCTGGCGACATCTGTGTTTTTACGAACAACAACATTATCATTGAAAAACTTTAAATAGATCATCATGACGAAAACCTCTTCAAAAGAAAAAATTTTAGAAGCGACAGCTTTTAGTCCTCGTGAAATTGTATCTGAGCTTGATAAAAATATTATCGGTCAAAATGATGCAAAACGTGCTGTCTCTATTGCCTTACGTAATCGCTGGCGCCGTATGCAACTTGATCCAGCCCTTCAAGAAGAGGTCTACCCAAAGAATATTCTCATGATCGGGCCAACAGGTGTTGGTAAAACAGAAATCGCACGCCGCTTGGCACGCCTTGCCCAAGCCCCTTTCGTCAAAGTTGAAGCAACTAAATTTACCGAAGTTGGCTATGTCGGAAAGGACGTTGAATCTATTATTCGTGATTTAGTTGAGATGGCCATTCACATGGTACGCGACAAAATGCGCAAATCTGTCACCGCCCAAGCCGAAATATACGCAGAAGAGCGTGTTTTAGATGCTCTTGTCGGCGATGAAGCAACCGAAGCCACACGCACGTCTTTTCGTGAAAAACTGCGCGCTGGACAGTTTAATGACAAAGAGATTGAGCTTGATCTCAAAGATACATCAAACCCTATGGCAAATATGTTTGATATGCCTGATATGCCGGGCGCATCCGTGTCCATGATGTCTATTGGCGATATGCTCGGTAAAGGCCAAACCAAAACTAAGCGCAAAAAAATGAACGTCGAAGAGTCATACGAAGTTTTGATGCAAGAAGAAGCAGATAAATTATTAGACGAAGATAAAGTCATCCAAGATGCGCTGGACCTTGTGCAGCAAAACGGTATCGTCTTTTTGGATGAGGTTGATAAAATTGCCGTTCGTTCAGAAGGCAACCGCAGTGATGTTTCTCGCGAAGGCGTACAGCGTGACCTGCTTCCTTTAATTGAGGGAACAACCGTTACCACCAAGCACGGCCCCGTTAAAACAGATCATATCTTATTCATCGCCAGTGGCGCTTTCCACTATGCAAAGCCCTCTGACTTATTGGCTGAACTTCAAGGACGTTTACCTATCCGTGTTGAACTGCGCGCGCTCACCGAAGAAGACTTTGTGCGTATCTTAACCGAAACACAAAATTCATTAATCAAACAATACGAAGCTTTAATCGCAACCGAAGGTGTAACACTCACTTTTACTGATGACGCCATTAAAGAAATCGCCCATATTGCGTTTGAGGTTAATGAAACTGTCGAAAATATTGGTGCGCGCCGTCTACTCACCGTCATGGAAAAACTACTCGAAGAAATTTCCTACACGGCATCCGATCGTAGCGGCGAAGAAATCATCATTGATAAAAAAGAAGTACAAGAAAATGTCGCCGAATTGGCACAAGACGCAGACCTCAGCAAATTTATTCTTTAATCTTAAAACGCTAAATTCATTTGCTGCGGCTTATCTGATATAGGCTTAGGCGCTGGCTGAACCTCTTGTGTATCCTGCTCACCATCAGCTGCGCTACTATCGATTGCCGATCTAAAATCTTTTAAAGATACAACACGCCCATTAATGTTCACATCAACACAATATCCCAATTCAGTTTCTGCACTGCGTTGCAAGACTTGTATCATGGAATCATCAACCGGCTCTAACGCGACACCAACATCATTTTGTGTCATTTGATTCGTATGGCTCGATAATTTATCGTAAAGCAAAAATTTCTTAATTTCCTCTAACCGTTCCGTTAGCGCTTCTTGATCGGCAACAGGAATTACGACATAACCAAACTCACCCGTTTGTATCCATTCCGCCATAGAGGCTGAGTTCTCAAAACTGTCTTCTGAAATACCCAAAACATTTTTTGAGAATTTAGGCGCAATAGATAACATGATCCTATGACGACTCTGAATTACTTGTGACAGCTCAATCGGCTTCCTAGAAAAAAACAGACCATCCTGTTCAAAATTACGATCAACAATAAAGTCACGCCCTTTCGGAGATGGCTTCATCCGCAAACCAGTTGTTGGTGAAATCGCAGAAAAAGCTAGCCGATCAACTAAACCCACATTACGTCCTCTGTCGGATGCGTAGTTTTGTATCATATACTTAAAAGCCGTGGCCGACGCCAAATCAAAAACTGGCGTCATAGAATGCGTACGATAAGGGAATGCCTTTTCGCAACGTGTTTTTAAAAGGTGATTTGCCATTTTGAGATACCCTGTGAAATTCTTCTTTGAAGAAATTTTTTAAAATTTTCTCTTAATAGTGTTTTAATCAAAACAATAAATTATGTCAAATTATTTAAGGTTTTCTCAAGCCGAAAATACCCTTACAAAGGCTCTATGCGTTACTTCATCACTTTTACTTTTATCTTTTTCCTGTTT
>JALZUF010000282.1 GCA_023301785.1 Alphaproteobacteria bacterium
AAGCCTTTCCGTTTTAACTTACGTCACAAATATAAGATTCAAGAAGTTGTAAAGCGTGGCCAGATTATGCTGATCCAAGTCTCTAAAGAAGAGCGTGGAAACAAAGGTGCGGCTGTGACAACTTATATGTCATTACCAGGCCGTTACTGTGTACTTATGCCAAACAGCCCACGTGGTGGCGGTGTTAGCCGTAAGATTGGTAACTTTAAAGACCGCAAACGTATGCGTGAAATCTTAAAAGATCTGACCATTCCACAAGGGATGTCTGTGATTTTGAGAACGGCTGGTGTTGCAAGAACTAAGGCGGAGATTAAGCGTGATTTAGATTATCTTACACGTCTGTGGAACACGATCCGTGAGGATACATTGAATTCTTCTGCGCCTGCTTTGATTAATGAAGAAGGCAATTTGGTTAAGCGCTCAATTCG
Organism: Alphaproteobacteria bacterium; assembly: GCA_023301785.1. Lineage (GTDB taxonomy): Bacteria > Pseudomonadota > Alphaproteobacteria > Micavibrionales > Micavibrionaceae. The sequence continues at coordinate 429 of JALZUF010000282.1, forward strand.
TGATCTGTACACGCGCGATATTGATGATGTTTTGGTTTCAGGTGAGCGCGGTTTTAAAACGGCTAAAGAATTTATGAAGATGCTCGTGCCATCGCATGCCAAAAAAGTAAAAGAATATAATGACGATAAAGTGCCGTTATTCCACCGCTATAATGTTGAAAAACAGATTAGTGAAATTGGTGAAATTTCAGTCACGTTGAAATCTGGTGGGTATTTGGTTATCAACCCGACCGAAGCCTTGGTTTCAGTTGATGTAAACTCAGGTAAAGCAACGAAAGAACGTCATATTGAGGAAACCGCCGTTAAAACAAACCTTGAGGCGGCTGAGGAAGTCGCGCGTCAATTACGCTTGCGTGACTTGGGTGGTTTGGTTGTTATTGACTTTATTGATATGGAAGACCGCCGTAATAACCGTAAGGTTGAAAATAAGTTACGTGATGCGTTGTCATCGGATCGCGCCCGTATTCAAGTAGGGCGTGTATCATCCTTTGGATTGCTTGAACTTTCACGTCAACGTTTGAACCCAAGCTTAATGGAAGCACAATACGAAACTTGTGAACATTGTGCGGGTGTTGGTCTAGTGAAGACATTGGATTATGCTGCGATCAGTGCGATGCGTGCTTTGGAAGAGGAGGGCATTAAAGGCAATGTCCAAGAGCTTTCATTAAACGTGCCAAATAAAGTGGCTGTTTATATTTTGAATAATAAACGTCAGATGTTAGCAGACATTGAGGCGCGTTATGATTTTAGAGTTCACATTCGTACGGATGATAATTTGAAAGCATCTGAATGCAGGCTTGATATTATTAAGTCTAAAAAAGGTGCGCCGAATAAATCGAAAAAAGATGCACCAAGCAACAATGCGCCGCCGGACGATAATTCTGGTGAAGAGAAACAAAAGAAGGGTCGTCGTCGCGGTCGTCGTGGTGGCAAACGTCATAATAAAAAGAATAATGACGAGAATAACAGCAACGAAAATAGCGATAATAATAATGACGGTAATAACACACCAAATGAAGCTCAAGAATCTAATACTGATTCAAAGGCGGACGTTGTCGTGAAAGATAAGGATGAAGCGCCGAAAAAATCTTCTTCTAAGAAAAAGCCTGCAGCTAAAGCGGCAAATGATAAGAAAGATGACGTTAAAAAAGAGTCTCCGAAAAGTACCGTTAAGCCTAAGGAAGCAAAGAAGCCTGCAGCGAAAAAAGCATCAAATGACTCTGGAGCACCATCAAAAAGTGCTGCTAAGGAATTAGATGACAGTCACGCCAAAGATTTTGAAAAAGTGAACGAAGCTCCGAAGAAAAAGAAAAAGGGTTGGTGGAACAGGCTGGTTGACTAACCTATTGAAATATAACAACATATTTTAATTAGATAAAATTTGATCTAATCTTTAAACCTTCTTAACCCTCAACGGTTTACCATAATAGTTGAGGGTTATTTCTTTTTAGTGGAACACTTAAAGGCCATACGCTCATTATATTTTTAACGTGAAAAGATCTCGCTCGCATTGCCCCGTGAAAGAGATCGTTATTTTCTCTTGTTAGAAATTTGTCCCTTTGACCGTCAGGATGATTTTATATCCCTGACGGTCTTTTTTTTGACTATTTATATGCCTTCTTTTTGACGTGCTTCCATGTTAAATATTATAATGAAAGCTCACTAAACGTTTTTAAAAAGAAAGTCTGTTATGAATCGTCTTGTTTTATGTTCTACCCTTCTTCTAACAATGTTGCCTTTATCGGTAATGGCGGAGGACAAAAAAGAAGCAAAAGAACTGGCTAAAGAAAACCGTGAAAAGGTCGAAGCAGAGATCAAAAAAGAGACACCCATTACAGAATGGATTAGTTCTGAAAACGCACTTCTTAAACGTCTGCCAAAAGAAAACCAACAAGTGTTTTTTATTCTTAGAAATAAACATAGTGTGATGCGCGCTGTTGGAACGGTGCGCCGCGATGTTGGCAACGCCGTAACAGCCTGTGCCAAAAATAATAAATCTATCGCGAAGGATATGAACACGCGTTACAAACAATGGACATCATCAATTGATCCTATCTTAAAAGAAGCAAAACAGTTTTTGGAAGTTGAATTGAAACAGCAAGAAGCTTTTCACATTACTGATTACCGTCACATTACGAAGTTGAATGATAAAGCGTATAAGTATTCTGAAGGTCAGATTAAGAAAGAGCCTGTTACAAGTTTAAAGGCCTGTAATGGTTTACTTGCCAGTATGGACCGTACGGAAGAAAGTCTGATCAATATTTTACAGGATGTTTTGTTGCCTGAAGAGGTGGCGCGTGAGCGTGCGGAGCAAGCCAAGAAAAAAGGCTTAACCAAAGAAGATCTTAAAAAGAAAAAGTAATTCTTCTTACTTCAACGATAATCTGTTGAGGTGATAAATCATTATTCCTACTAGAATAAAAGCCCCACCCTGATGCATGGCGGCGAGAGGAATGGCAACTTGCGAAAGTAAGGTGGCAATACCGAGGCCGACTTGTAAAAGCATCATGCCAGCAAGCGGGAAGCTTGTTATACGATAAGCAAATGTAAAAGTGACTATAGCGGTTACAATGGCGATCCATCGATGCGTGAATTGCACACTAACGGGATCAAAGAAAATAGAAGTGAAACCAGCAAGCTCTGGCGGGATCCAATGTGGCCCCATGTTTGGCCAAGTATTGTAAACCAGCCCTGCATCAAGCCCAGCGACATACGCTCCCCATATAATTGTGACGCCTATAAACCCAAGCGTAATCCAACCATGACGTTTTATACAAAAGCTGGATTGTTCTTTAATTCTGCCTGAGAGCGTGAAGGCTAACCACAAAAGGTAAGCGAATATAACGAAAGCCAGTGATAAATGTGCAGCCAGCCTGAAATGGCTAACGCTTGCGCGATCAACAAGGCCGCTTTCGACCATATACCACCCCATGACGGCTTGTGAGCCCCCCAATATTAATCCGATAAATAATTTAAGTTTGTAGCCCTCAGGGATCATTTTTCTAATCCAGAAATAGGCAAGGGGTAGGGCGTAAACAAGGCCGATAAGGCGCCCCCAAAAACGGTGAAACCATTCCCAAAAGAAGATATTCTTGAATTCATCAAGCTCCATACCAAAATTCTTAGTCTTATATTCAGGTGTTTCTTGATAGAGCGCAAAGACACGCATCCATTCTGCTTCACTCATGGGAGGGAGGGAGCCAATAAGAGGTCGCCATTCAACCATACTAAGGCCGCTTTCGGTGAGGCGTGTGATTGCGCCGATAATCGCCATGGCAAAGACCATGAACGCAGTGAAAAACAGCCAATTTGAAATTTGTTTATGTTGCATCATTGAAATTCCTCTAAGAATAGTTTTATATGCGTTTTATGAGTGAAAACCCAGAAAATAATAGTGCAAATAATAGAGAGGTGACTGATGTTATTATCATCGGTGCTGGCCCTGTGGGTCTATTCGCAGTGTTTGAGCTGGGGTTACTGGATATGAAGGCGCATTTGGTCGATATCTTGGATAAGCCTGGCGGTCAATGTGCGGAACTTTATCCTGAGAAGCCGATCTATGATATTCCTGCGTTTCCTGTGATTACAGGGCAGGAATTAACGGATAATTTAATGGCACAAATTGAGCCATTCTCACCCGTCTTTCATTTTCAACAAATGGCGGAAAGCTTAATCAAGCTGGAGAATGGCAATTGGGAGTTGACCACCGATCAAGGCGAAGTGATTGAAGGTAAAGTCGTTGTGATTGCCGCAGGCGGTGGATCATTCATGCCAAAAAAACCGAACATCCCGAACTTAGAAGAATATGAAGACAAGTCTGTTTTCTACGCGGTGCGTAAAATGGATCAGTTTAAGGGTAAAAATATTTTGATTGCGGGCGGCGGCGATAGCGCGCTGGATTGGAGCCTTAACCTACAGCCTTTAGCGAACTCGTTAAATTTAGTCCACCGCCGCGCAGAATTCCGCGCCGCGCCTGATAGTGTCTCAAAAATGCGTGGCCTAGAGGCGGATGGCAAGATGAAGGCCTATGTTGGTGATATTAAGGAGCTTCATGGCTCAAATGGGCAGCTTGAGGCGGTGACAGTGCATCCTAAAGGGGCTGAACCTTACCAGATTGAATGTGACACCTTGTTGGCGTTTTATGGCTTGACGATGAAATTAGGACCGATTGCGAATTTTGGTTTAAAT
>JALZUF010000283.1 GCA_023301785.1 Alphaproteobacteria bacterium
TATTCGATGACGGGATGGCGTATTGGTTATGCGGGTGGCCCTGCGGAATTGATTAAGGCGATGAAGAAAATTCAAAGTCAGAGTACATCAAACCCATCTTCCATCTCGCAAGCCGCCGCGGCGGAAGCGTTGAATGGTGATCAATCATTCATGCAAGAATGGATCGCGGCCTTTAAAGGGCGTCGTGACATTGTTGTTGATTTATTGAACCAATGCGAAGGAATTGAATGTCCGATGCCAGAAGGGGCGTTCTATGTTTACCCATCTTGCAAAGGGATGATTGGTAAGAAAACGCCAGACGGCAAAACGTTGGAAACAGATGAAGATGTTGTAACTTATTTGTTGGAGGCCGAAGGTGTGGCGTGTGTTCACGGGGCGGCGTTTGGTTTAAGCCCGCATTTTAGAATTTCTTATGCGACGAGTGAAACTGCATTGCGTGAAGCGTGTAAACGTATTCAGGCGGCTTGTGGCGCTCTTGAAGGGGTGGCTGTCGCGACTTGAGGTTGATTGGCGGGTGTTCTCGTCAATGAAGCTTTGAACGAGGTAAGCCATGAATTCTCTGCGAGTTCTTCACTTGCGCGTATGGTTGAGATAGCTTCATCCATTGAAACGCGCGGTTGTTTACCGTTTTGAGTGATGTCTATTATGCGTTGTCTAAATTTGGCGCAATCTTGTCTTAGTTCACTGGAATTTTCTTCAAAATCATGTTTGTGAATGGCAAGGTTATGGCCTGCGCCTTCAACGATTTCTGTTTCTGCACCCTCAACAAGTACATCAGAATAACGCTTCACAGTTTTATAGCAGGCGGCGCCTTCATTTGTGCCAGAAACAAAAGTACGCTCCATTTGTTGGAAGTGTGAGTTTCGTTCATTGTCGGCGATGATGGATTTCAAATGTTTTTGAGCGGCTTTTTTAAGGAAGTAAGCTTGTCCATGCTCGGCATTATTCTCTAAGCTTTCTAAATAGGCAGCTTCGTCAATGTCATCAGGGATACCTGTATGGTGACGATCCATCGGTGTTGAGCCAATTCTTTTGTCTTTTAAGTAAGGTGTTCTGGAAGCAACAGAATAGGTTTTTGATAAGCCTGGGTTGAACAAAAATGATGAGCCAACGGTTTCCAAGAAGGCACCTTGGTGCAGTATATTAGAAAATCTTGCACGTGCGTGCATTGCGAAGTTGTCATCGCGTTTAGCGACACGCTCGAACGATGCCCCAGACGATGAGTGTGTAAAGAGGCTGATGCTGTGGTGTTTGGGGATGCTGTTGTATATTGGTGAATTGGGACCTAATGCGGCGGCCATGTGATCGTCATAAACCTTATCAATGGAGCGGCCATCAGCGGCGTGCGTGTGGCCAAACATTTCAGGGAGTGGCACAATAATCAGGTCAATACCCGCTTGATAAGCTTCTTCAATAAATTCTTCCATATCCTCAATAGGCGTCGCATGGCCAAGCCCGTAAATGATGGTTTCTTTAGAACCATGAGAGCGGAAATGTGAGTATTGGGGAGCTTTGTGACCTATTTCTGGTTTTGGCACGCTTGCAAGGGGCTTTGATTTATCAGCCATGGTTGCCAGTGCGGCGTTGGTGAAGCCAACGGCGGCTTCCTTCTTTTTGATCGCGGTTTGTACGGTTGGATTTGCCGCAGCTCTTTCTAAAACGGGTTCAACCGTTTCAAATGTGGCGCGGGGCAAATCCTTGGTATAGGCAAGGGCGATATAGGATGTGTCGAGGATAGGGTCTGTGAGATTGTGCGTTATTTCTTTTACGCCATCCACCAAGTTGGCTTTATCAGGCCATGATAAGTGCGTCATCAAAGATGAAAGAGATTGTATCGGATGTGCGTCAAAGATGTTTAACGCCATTCTTATCGTTTCTTCTGGGAAGACATTAGGAACTCACTGCTTGAACTTTATTATTACTTTTTATAAGTATAAGGGTCTCAAAAAAATGAATGGCTGGCATTAAAAAAATGCATAGTTTTCCGAAATTGTGGATAAGTAGAGTGTATTTAGGAACTTTAAGTCTGCCGCGGTCTTAATCGCCAAGGAAGTAAGAGAAGAAGCTTTTCTTTTCACCTGCTTTTTCTTTGCTTTGCATTCCACGTTTTTCGCGGTTTTGCACCAGCATTTCGCAGACATCATCTAATTGACTGGCGTTTTCTTCCATGATGCTTTCGGCAAAATCACGTAAGCGTTTGAGATTTTCTGGGGAGCCGTCGTCAATTTGTAAATTAGGGTGAGTGGGATCCAAGTTACTGATGGTGCGGTTAAACATATATAGATCATCGCCCATTTCATGGACGAAGCTGTGGCTGAGCGCGCTTTCCGAGGCGTGGAAAAAGATATTGATGAGTGGTAGGTCGTTGACAGGGTCAACAACACCAAGAGAGCCGTATTTGTTCCATTTTTCACGTTTGATAGAGCGGTTGGTGTACCCTGTACCGAGACCAATCATCACCAGTTTTTGGTGGGGATCAAGTTGTTTGCGGAGTGAGCCATAGTAAGAGACGGCTGGGTTATCGAAGATATTACCATCAATTCCCGCATAATCTTTTGTGCCGCGCTCATCAGGCCAACCGATTGATAAGTGGTGGCATGGAAAGTAAGTGGGGGCGGCGCAACTGGCCATGACGGCATCGTGAAGCGAGACTTGTGGGTGGTTGTTGATGTGATGCTGACCGTTATGCAGTTTCATATTTCTGAGCCAGACCGCGTGACCACCTTCGCGGGCATAGTGCGTCATGGCACGGGTGGGGGTTTCGTGTGTGAACCCTTCGGGGGTGCTCATGCCATCAATACTGTAGAAGGGAATGATTAAGCTTTTGAGGCTGTCTGATAATTTGGCGTTACCGTAAAGAGCGCGAAGGGCTTTGCCCAAATGATTTGGGTTGTAGTGGCCGTGTTTAAAGACACTTTCCAGTTGGCTAATTTTTGTTAGGCGGTTGTTAAA
>JALZUF010000284.1 GCA_023301785.1 Alphaproteobacteria bacterium
AAAATAAACGAGTGCAGAAAATAATTTGTTTTTGTTAATTTTGCAATAACTGGGTTGAAATGTGAGAGTGGTGATAAGTCACGAGGAAGGGTAGGAGTTTCTTATAAGTATAGCAGTCAATGTTGTCTATCATTATAGTCAGTCTTAAAGTTGCATACACATGGAGCGGAAAACATTATTTAAGAAGGAAAATTGGAGGGCGAGGAGCAGTGTTTTGAGGAATGAGGATACGGAGTGCCTTACTGAGGAGGAGTGGCTATCGGATGAGGATGAGAACCCGAAAGAAGAAAGCTTAACGGAAATGTTGGCAGCTTCTTCCTTGAAGGATAATGTCAAACCTAGGCCGAAAGGAAAGGCGAAAGAGTCATCAGTTGTTTCTGGCTTGGTGGCCAAGTGGGACCGTCGTTTAATGAAGTGGAGCCCTGCATTAGACAAGGTGTTGTTGTACGGCCTAGATGACGGACCGAGGCCAAACCATCAGAGGGTACAGGAGAATTATGGTGTCCCGGAATCGAGTAAGGGTGGAGATGGAAAGGAACTCAATCGAGTTTTTCCAGAGGACAGGGAGGTTGACATACCTAATCAACCTAGGGTTCCGAGCCAGGACTCACCGGGAGGATCTCGAGATTCAACAACTGGTGCGGTCCCTAAGGGCTATTAGGAAGGTTGCTCTGGAGTTATTACAAGAGACCGTATTGTGGGGAATGGAATTGGAGGCGGATGATGCAGAGTGGAATTATCATTTCCAACAAGCTATGATTCGGCAGTATGGTCGGTATGTGGGAGAAGAGGAAGCTGAGTGGTCAGATGAGACCGTAGAATCAGATGTAGATGCTGATGTCAACGGTGAGGTTTTTGAAGACAGTGTTGCAAATGAAGAATAAAGTCAGATTGGTAAACTACAGCTTCAAGCCATGTGATCTTTGAACAGAAACTAGTCAATGAAGAAAAAGGGATTTACTTCCTTGTAAAATTAGGTGACCTGACCTAATCAGGAAAACGATGAAATGTTGACCACAGCGGAAAGCTAATTGGCTTTTTCCCACGTCTTTGATCCAAGTGACGTATTTATTGTCCCAGATTTAAGGAGCTAGCTTATTTGAGTCTTTTAGAGTGACTTAAAGTTGCGCAGGAAATGTTGGGACCAGTTACTGTGAAAATAAAGAAGTGAGATTGGAATTATTTACTGTGAACGAAGAACGTATTTGAATTGTACTGTGAATCGAGAAATAAAGTTGATCCCAAAATATATTTTTTTGTTTTGAAAATTAAAAATCTGATACACCCATTAGTGTTAGGATGCTCAGGAGGGTATACGGTGCAAGTTGGGTAACTGCTGAATAAAAATTGTGACGTCGGTCAAGGTCGGATTTTATACCTAATTTCTCAATCTTTCCCTTCTTTCTCCTTATTTTCCCGTGCTTTAGGAGATAGAAGTTTAGTTAGTTTGTCCAGTCCTTTATTTAAAGTTGCTTCAAGGGGCAAATGGCCATATTGATGAGGGATGAGCTTCTCACCTGTTGCGCCTTTGCGCGCGCGAGTTAGAGCGCCCTTGGAAGCTGCTGCTGCTTCCTTTTCGAGCTTTTTAGCACGAATTTTCTCAGCAGCTGTAGGCGGTTTATTTGGCACATTGGCTGGCCGGCCACGTTTAGGTAGTGTGCCTGTGCTAGAAGCGCGGGGAATCCGCCCTGCTGGTCTGTCGTATGGACCAGTGTCCGAGACAGTAGAGAGCGCAGGAGATGGCGCTCGCGCCATATTTTCGGGAGAGCGTGTGCGAGTAGGATTAGGCTGAGCGGGAGCGGCTTGTTCCTCTGTAGGAGGAGCGGGAGCGTCTTCGTCGTTCGTGTCTTGCTGGTCGGGTATGTCAGGAGGAGCTAGGTCGTCTGCATTGTCCAAGTCAGGGTCTGCGTTATCGTGAAAGAAAAAGTTGTCGTCGTCGTCTATGAATATAGGCGGCGTAGAGCGAGGAAGGGAAGGTGAAAATGCATTATTGTCTGAGTTTTTAGGTGAGTTGTCAAGCAGTCGCAAAAAATCCGGTCTGGAAAAACCCAGCTTGCAGTTATTTAAGTGTGCTTTAAAAGCTTTGCCTCCGGCCAGAGAGACTAACTCGGCTGTGTTGTTAGGGCAAAGTTGCAAGCAGATGTACGGTCCTTTAAACGGCTGTGCAATTTTGTGATGCAATTTGCCGCGCTGTGTAGAGCGGAGGTACACCAAGTCACCTACTTTGATGTTAGAGGGCCGAAACTTTTTATTGAATTGCGACTCGCTTTCGTTGAATGCATGAAGAGTTGATTCTTGTGCCGATTGTAAAGAGGATCTGGCTAGGTTTAATTTTTCTGCTACAGATGAGTTTTGATTATAATTAAATGAACTATTGAGTCGTGATTGGAATGGATAGTTGGGATGTTTAAAGAAAGTTAAGAAGAAAGGACTGTAGCCTCGGGATTTAGAGATGGTTGAATTTGTTATTAGCTGGAATTCAGCCAATTTCTTGTCCCAGTTGCCTTGATCGTCAAAATTAGTGGTTAGTTTTTTCAGAAACGAGATTATCATGCCTTGGCGACGTTCGACCATACCATTGGATTGCGGATGGTACGTAGAGCTGACAATATGCTTAATGTCATAGTTATCGCAAAGCATTTTAATCTCTGAGTTCACGTTTTCTTTTCCTTTGTCCGTGACTAATACTTTAGGACACCCGAAGTAGGGAAGGAATTTGTCCAAAAGTGTCTCGACTACCCCATTACTAGTCTTGTCTTTAACTGGATGCGTAATTATAAACCCTGTTGCAGCGTCGACCAAAGTACATATAGCTACATGACCGGAATGGGATTTTGGCATGTCAACCAGATCAATGTGTATACGATCTCCCATTTCACGAGCTATCGGTGTTAGGGGTTGTAGAGCTTGCTGCGGGTGAGGTCTAAAAGGATTACTTTTACTACATATGATACAAGATTTAATATAGGTAGTTACGTCCTTAATCATGGTAGGCCAGAAATATGTTTTTTGTATATGCTGCAGCGTATACGTTGCCGACATATGGCCTGCGTGATCGTGAGCCAACTGGCATATCTTAACGATCTCTTCCGGGGGTGGGATTATTCTGCCTTCGTTGTCTAC
>JALZUF010000285.1 GCA_023301785.1 Alphaproteobacteria bacterium
TTTCCTAAAGTTCCTAGAGGTGTCAATCCTAAATTCTTCAAGAAGTGGAGAGGAGGATACACTGTGATTAAGAAGATTGGAAACTTGAATCTCTTAGTTCGGGCCTCTGTACATACCAAGCCTGTGCTAGTGCACATAGACCGAGTGCGTCATATGACCGTGAACGATGAGTTAGTCAGCTTTGATTCAAAATTGGGCCAGCGTTTGCCCTTTGGTAAAGCTAGTGAAGAAGAATACGGGCCAGTAAAGCATTATTCGCCAGAGACTGACTTTGGTGCTTTCATTGAATCTGCTTCTGATTCGGAGGAAGAGAATGATACAGCTGTTGAAGCTGATGCAGCCGGGCCTGTCGTGCCTGCTGCTGCTCTTCCTGACCGAGCTATTGTGCCTACTGCTGATCTTCCTGACCGGGCTATTGGGCCTGCTCAGCCTACTGTTCCGGTTTTTCCTGACGTGCCAGTGCATCACCGTGTCACCAGAGGGTCTGCTCGCGATTTGGGAACTTTTGTTCCGGACATTCAATTGCCAGACCGCTGCTGGTCATCATCTACTTATAGGAAATAACAAGTCTCAAAGTGAAATCTCAGACAATAATATTGTTGGCCACGGTGTTTGTGTTTTTCACAGCATCTGTGGCTGGCAGATACCAAGCTTTCAGGAAGCTTGGTGAATTTCATCAACATGTCAGCTACGCTAGTGTTGGTGTGACTCTGGACTTCGGTCCTTTTCAGTCTTACATTCAGTCCATTCAAAGGTGTTTGGATAATGTGAGATATACGAGGATGGTCGGCTTCGGGAAGACGACTTTCTCTCGGCTTTCTGCTACGGCGGACGGCATTGACAAGAGGATGCAGGAGTATTCTCTGTTCTTCAAGGTGGTTCCTTCCCGGGTTTCTCGTCACCGTCGTCAGTTGGCGGCGATTGCGGGTGTGGGGATCGGCATCTTGGCTCTTTACGATGTGGAGAGCCTTAAATCTACTGTGGGGGAAATGCAATCCCGACAAAATGTGTTAGTTAGAAACTTGGAAAGTGTGACTAATGAAACAATTGTTTTGGCTAATAACTTCATTAAACTTCGAGGTGCTATTGCCATGATGAAAGACATGGACTTGAATATTTCTCATCTTCTTAAGATTGAGATAGCAATACAACAAGTGAATTTTGTTGCAGAAAAATATTTTTCTGGTCTTTCCTCGCTGATGGACGGCAAATTGGGGATTGACCTGATCAAAAGTGATACTGCTCATGATGAGTTTGGGCAGTTAAAGAAGGAGGTGTTTGCTAAAGGGTATGAAACTGTGTTTCAGGACTACACTCAGATTTATCAACTTCCTGCTTCTTACTTAGTTGTTAATGGTGTGATCAGTGTGGTTATTGACGTGCCCATTGTGCCCATTGAAGACTTTGGCAAGTTTTCCTTATTTAGGCATGACCCTTTGCCGTTTTTGCTTGGTGACAAGCTTGTGAAAGTTCAAGGGGAAAGTGATTTACTTGCTGTCTCGGCTCATAAGAATGAGTTCGTTGAAGTCTCTGGATCCTCTTTGCATAGTTGTTTGCATGTGGGTTCCAGTTTCTTGTGCCATTTCTTGGGGGTAACCATTACGGAAGAATATCCCTGTTGTCTATGCTCTATTTTCTCAGCAAAGGTTGCTGAGGTGTACAGAACGTGTAATTTGGCCTTTTTAAGTGAGAGATTTCGTTTGGAACGAGTGAACTCTACTTCGTTTGTGAGTTTTACAAACAAGACTGTTTCTGGTGTTGTGACTTGTGGTAAAGACCAGTCACAAATTGTGTTTTCTGGATATGAGTTGAAGACTCTTTCTCCAGGATGTGTCGTGTCATTGAAAGGTGTAACTTTCGTTTCTGCCTACTCGCCAAAAATAGAGGTGCAGCAGGTGGTGTCAGAATTTATTATGAACACTACTTTTTCTGGATCGATTTCCAGTATTAATAAATCCTTGACGGCAGCATTGTCTGACTTTGATCAGATCGACTTCAATGCTCTCGTGAGGGGGGGGGAGGAACTGCGAGCTCTCTCTCCTTGGGATCCGATTTCCTCTAGGCTATGGATAGCTTGGGGTGTTGTCCTTCTCATGGTGTTGGTCTTGGTGACCGGCATTATTGTCATCTTCTGTTGTCGTCAGAGGATCTTTTCTTGGGCAGTCCGGGGACTGGCTGAAGGGGATCGTTTTCATCTGGCCAGGGCGGTTCCAGCGAGGGCGGTTCTTCCTGGTGGAACATTGGAAAGAAGAAATAGGAATAATCTTCTTATGCAGTTTTCCCGGCTAAGAGAGGCGGATGCTCTCAGGAGTCGAGAAGAGAGCTTGGCTGCTGCTGAAGAAGAAGAATAAATGTGTTTGGATCATGAAGAGAGGGAATAGCTTTGGACTGAAAATCCCCTCGAGATCCTGAGAAGACTTTATCAGTGATTACGTGATTCTTGTAGTTTAACTCGGAGTTCAAGAACCGTTTGAAACCTAATGTTTATCTATTATGTGCTATTGCTGGATTCATGATATGATATGTTTATTTTCCTAATTCTCGGCTAATTAAAGTGTGTCTTTTCCCGTTGTCACCCACTCTGAAAATGGGGGGGTGATATCGGGGATGTTTTGAGAGGTTGCGCGTGAGCGGAATCTCTCATGTGTTTACAAATAGAAAGCCGGGTGTTCATTCTAGTATGACTCATATATGTGCTAGCTAGAATGTACCAGAGGAAAATAAATAGAGACGTTAGTAGTCGACTGAACTTGTTCAAGAGAGGTTGTCTATTATTATCAAGGTTTACGGAGGCTAAAGCTTCCCCAACAACTGGTGGCAGCGGTTCTTTCCGCTGCGCTTTTCTACTCTATTTTTGTTTTACAATTGGAGTATTCTTTTTCTTTACAATATGGTTTTCCATTTGTAAATTTTCTTTAAATGAAATATCCGAGGAGACTGAGTC
>JALZUF010000286.1 GCA_023301785.1 Alphaproteobacteria bacterium
TTAATGGTGGGCCCGGAGGGACTTGAACCCCCGGCCAGACCGTTATGAGCGGTCTGCTCTAACCAGCTGAGCTACAGGCCCATTAGAAATTAGACAATAATCACGCAACGTCCATATTTCAAGCGAAACAACGCATCTTGATTAAAATATACGCCCAAAACTTTCATTTTCAATCAATTTTATTGAAACATCTCATTTATAGGATTAGCCTTAGATCATGAAAAATTTAGAAACACCCTTTATCACCTTAGATTACAGTATACTTAAAAAGAATATTAAGGACATGCAAGCCACCGCAAACAAAGCAGGCGTAACATTAAGGCCTCACGCAAAAACACATAAGTCACATAAAGTAGCTGAGCTCCAAATCGAAGCTGGTGCCGTTGGCCTAACTGTAGCAAAACCAGAAGAAGCCCTAACCTTTATTAAAAATGGCGTAAAATCTGTTAAGATTTGCTACCCCATTATTTCGAGAGACAAAATAAAATCCTTACTCATCGAGGCAAAAAAGCATAACGCAGAAATTATTTTTGCTTTAGACAGCCTTGATGGTTTTGAAATTTTAAAGGACGCGTCTGAAAATTATGACGTGCAAACTTACATCGAAATTGATGTTGGCCTCAACCGCTGCGGTCTAAAACTTAAAGACACTGCAATATTAGAAGTAGCGCAAAAAATACAAAATTCGACAAATATAAAATTAAAAGGCATCACTAGTCACGCAGGTCAATCTTACGGCGCTAAGACTAAAGAGGCTGCTAAGCAGATTGCGGAACAAGAACGCGAAATAATGCTGTCCGTCAAACAAAGTCTTGAAACCAATGATATTACGGTTCAAGAAATCTGTGTTGGGGCAACGCCTACATTATGGGCTCAAGAAAACTTTGAAGGTATTAGCGAGATTAAACCTGGTAACTATGTTTACAACGATTTAACACAAAAAAACATTGGTGTTGTTGGCTGGGAACGCCTTGCGATCTCCGTAGTTGCTTCAATCGTCAGTATTAATGACACTTATCTTATTGTTGATGCAGGCTCAAAAACAATGACATCTGATGCAGGGGCACATGGCACAACAGGCGTAAGTGGCTATGGGTTAGCATTCCCTGAAGCCAATGAACCAAATGATACATCAGGGCTAAGCGTTGAGAAACTCTCCGAAGAGCACGGTTGGATCAAACATAACGGCACTCATAATTTTGTCATTGGTGATAGATTACGTATCTTCCCCAATCATTCATGTCCCGTTATAAATTTATTCGACAAAGTTCAAGTCTTTGAAGACGGCAAACACTTTGAAACGTGGAAAGTCGACGCACGTGGGTGCGTCAACTAAACTCTTAAGTATCCAAGAAACTTCTTAGTTTTCTTGAGCGGCTTGGGTGCTTTAGCTTACGTAATGCTTTGGCTTCAATCTGACGGATACGCTCACGTGTCACGTTAAACTGTTGACCCACCTCTTCCAACGTATGATCGGTATTCATACCAATACCAAAACGCATTCTAAGGACACGCTCCTCACGCGGCGTTAATGACGCCAACACGCGGGTTGTTGTCTCACGTAGGTTAGAGTGAATAGCACTTTCCACAGGCAAGATCGCATTTTTATCTTCAATGAAATCACCCAATGATGAATCTTCTTCATCGCCAATCGGTGTTTCAAGAGAGACAGGCTCTTTCGCAATCTTCATCACTTTACGCACCTTATCAAGTGGCATATGAAGACGCTCCGCCAGCTCTTCTGGTGTTGGCTCACGACCAATTTCGTGCATCATCTGACGTGATGTACGTACAAGCTTGTTGATCGTTTCAATCATGTGAACAGGAATACGAATTGTTCTGGCTTGGTCAGCGATCGAGCGCGTAATAGCCTGTCTAATCCACCATGTCGCATAGGTGGAGAATTTATAACCACGGCGATATTCAAATTTATCAACCGCCTTCATCAAACCAATGTTTCCTTCTTGGATTAAATCCAAGAACTGTAATCCACGGTTTGTATATTTTTTCGCAATCGAAATAACCAAACGCAAGTTTGCTTCGACCATTTCTTTTTTCGCACGTGCGGCTTCTTTTTCACCACGTTGTACTGTCGAAACAACACGGCGGAATTCTTTAATCGGCAACGCGGCATCTTCTGTGACCAAACCAACTTGCTCACGAATCTCAATAATCTTAGCTTCGTTTTTCTCTGCAAATTTACCCCACTTCGCATCAATACCACGAACGCGATCAAGCCATTCAGGGTCAAGCTCAGAACCGTAATAATTATCAAGGAAGCTCTCACGCTTCACCTTTGAATCCACCGCCAAACGAAGAAGCTTACCTTCTAAAGAAACAAGCTCACGGTTGATCTTGTATAATGCCTGTACCAACTGATCGATACGCGCATTGTGGAACTTAACTTCGTCCATCAACTTAACCATCTCGTCTTTCAACTTGTGGTATTTCTTATTCGTCGCCGCATCAGGTTCATCACCAGCTTGGATCGCCGCAATACGAACAGTCTGCACTGTCTGAATTTTCTTGTATGTCTTTTTAATTTTTCCAAAGATTTCAAAAACTTTAGGCTTCAACTCTTCTTCCATTGCAGCCAAAGAAACATTTTCTTCTTCAACCTCTTCATCACCATCGCCGTCTGTTTTGTCATCGTCAGATTTATTTTCTGCATCGTCTTTTTTCGCAGGGACTTTCGCAATCGCTGGCTTTACTGGCGGACGTGGTTTTGCTGAATGGTCAATCTCTGGCCCATCATTATATGTCGCATCAAGGTCGATAACCTCGCGCAATAAGATGTCACCTTTTTGTAAAGACTCATACCAAGCAATCAAAGATTCAATCGCGAGTGGGCTTTCACAAATACCACCAATCATCATTTCACGACCGGCTTCAATACGTTTCGCAATCGCGATCTCACCTTCACGAGACAGCAATTCAACTGTCCCCATTTCACGAAGGTACATACGCACAGGATCATCGGTACGCCCCGTGTCATCAGAGGCAATGTTACCACCTGACTCGTATTTTTCTTCTTCTTCGTCGTCGTCATCACCTTCCGACATTTGAATACCAACATCTGATAATGTCGACATCGCATCTTCAATTTGCTCCGATGAAAACTCTTCGGCAGGTAATGCTTTGTTTAACTGATCGTAAGTCACATAGCCTTTGTCTTTACCTTGCTTAACAAGCTTCTTAACAATCTGCGCCAACGTGCCTTTAACTTTACGTTTAGGAGCATCTTCCTCTTCTTCATCATTGTCAGAAGCTTTAGCTTTTTTCGTCGCAGATTTCTTTGCAGAAATTTTCTTTGGTGCCGACTTAGGAGTTTTCTTCGCCGCGGCTTTTGTCGCAGGAGTCTTCTTCGCAGCCGCTTTCTTAGCTGGCGCTTTCGCTGCTGTCTTTTTGGCTGATTTTGCAGTTGTTTTCTTTGCGTCTTTTTTTAAGGCTGGGGTCACGTTTTTACTTACTTTACTTGTTGATTTCTTTTTACTTACTTTATCTTTGGTCTTCTTAGTGGCTGTTGCTTTTACAGCATTTTTATTGGCTTTGGAAACAGTTTTCTTCGTCGCTTTTTTTACTGCTGTCTTTTTGACTGGCGCCTTCTTAACAGCCTTCTTTGTTGCCGCTTTCTTGGCTGGTGCTTTCTTCGCCGCACTTGTCTTTTTTACAGACTTTTTAGCAGGCGCTTTCTTTGCTGTCTTCTTCGTCGGTGGTTTTTTCTTTGATGCCAAAATTTAATCTCTATTGTCTAAAAATGATCTATAAACTTAATACAACCAATTGGTTATATATGATTCGGGTCTTAAAGCGAAAAACCTTTATAAACTAAAGATTTACCGTAATCAACCCCGACACCCGAACCTAAGAAACACCGTCAAAAACTACGCCACAAATCATCCGTTACGTTTTTGATTATGTATAGTAAGTGCGTCCCAAGCCTGCTTCCAACCTTGCCTAACATCTTCAATTTCCGCAGACGGCCTTACAAACCCCGCATGCGTATACAAAGATTCTGACAAAAGCCCCCTCAGTTCAGACTGAAAACCTTTTTGCTGCAATGTGGATACAAGCTCACCCGAGGTTAACTCTGGCTCATCACACAATATAATCAACACTTCTTGGCGTAATAAATCCAATCGTTGTTCCTGTAATTGCACCATGCCAAAATCTTCTTCGACCATATCAAATAAAGATGGATGGTTAATCAATCCCGCCAATAAAGCCTGCTCCATCAAGCGTCCGCGTGAAAAACGAACGTTTTTCATTGATGTGACCGCCTCTTGTTCCGGCTTTTTATTAAAGGGTGAATATTTCTTACCGCTAAAATTCTTCTTATAATTACTCTTATATTGCGATCCGAACGCCTTATTGACCTTCTCACGAAACGCTTGCCTATAATGATGCTGAACATCACGGTCAGGAATACGTAGCACGTCATCTTCTAATGTCTTAGACAGCCCCGCCCGCGCCTCTGGCGTATCAAACTTTTGACCTATGGTGTGATGCATCCAGATAAAATCAACCAGCGGTATCGCCGCGTTTATAATCGCCTCCAGCGCTTGCTTACCCTGCCCATTCACCAAACTATCAGG
>JALZUF010000287.1 GCA_023301785.1 Alphaproteobacteria bacterium
GAGCTTCTCTCCTCTTCCAGCAGTATTATTCGCGTGGGATTGGAAAGTGATAAAACTTGGCTTACCTTCGATATTGTCAATCGATCAGGACAAGACAAATGGTATGTCAATTTTGGTAATGTTGCAGATGGCCGTTTTGGTATATTTGATGATTTAAAAATCTACGTAAGCGACGAAACAAATGGTATTTTGCAAACTCACTTATTAAATGAGCAACAAAATATAGAACTCATTTTAGCCGCCAATCAAAAATCACAAATTATTTTAGAAATAGATAAACTGACAGACCTGCCTGTCACAGTTCCTTTCAAGCTTTTAAAAGAAAATTTAGGCTCCACATCTAGAACACTTTATTTCGTTAGCCTCTTTAGCTTAATCGGCATGGTCTTCTTTTTTGCGGCTGTTTCAATCGTGAAGTTTAATTACAGCTATTTATATTTTTGTATTTATTACATTGCCTTAACAGGCCTTTTCTTTGTTCAAAATAATTACATCCTCTTTGATTTCTTAATATTCGGCAGCAATATTCAAAGTTACTTTTTCTTTGGAATTTCCGTTGTCGCCCTTATTATTGCCAACCTATTTTGGTATAAAGGCGACCACCAATATTGGCTAAAACCTACATTCTTAGTGCCCGTCGTCGTTGCGCTCGCCAGTATCGCCGCCGCTAAAATATTTTTCACAGACAATCAGCTTGCTTCATTTTTCTTAAAAATTGGGCCAAGCATTTTTATCATTTTCCTTATCCCTCTTATTTCTGTCCTACAAAAAGAAGATCGTAAAGAGAACTTGTATTCATTCACATTAGGATGGTTTATTTTCCTTTTTGGTATCTCAATCTCCATCTTAGCATTAAGCGACATTATTCAGCCCGTCTCTTCCGCAATTAACGCTTATTGGATTGCGCTTATTCCGCAGGCTATTTTCTTTATTCTTACCGCACGTATTGATTTTATTGATGGTGGTAACAACATCAATATCTCATCAAAAGTATTAGAGATAAATGAATCGGAGACTGTTTCACGCCTTAGAAAGTCAAAAGAAAATACGGAGCAAGACCGCCTTCTAAAAGTTATCCAAGAAGAGCGTAAAGTCCTTAGTGAATTCCGCAAAAGTGAAGCGCGCCGTACCGAAGAAATGCAACGCGCTAAAGAATTTGCTGACGAAGCAAATCGCGGCAAGTCCGCATTTTTGGCTGTCGTCAGTCACGAAATCAGAACGCCAATGACAGGCGTCATGGGTATGGTGCGTATGTTACTCGACAGTAACCTAACCCGTGAACAGAATGAGTATGCACAGACTATTCTGGAATCGAGTGATGCTATGCTTGCGCTACTGAATGATATTTTGGATTTCGAAAAGATCGAACAAGGGAAGATGACCTTTGAAAACATCAGCTTTGATTTACATCGTTTGATTACGGGTGTCGCAACGCTCATGAATGGTCATGCCACGCAAAAGAGACTTATACTTGAGACAAATATTGGGGAGAACCTTCCGAAATTTGTAATGGGCGACCCAACACGTATGCGCCAAGTGCTCCTCAACCTAACGGGGAATGCGGTTAAATTTACTGAAAAAGGTAAAGTCACTATTACGGTCGAGCTTATGAAGGAAAATGAAGACGGCACGTTTGAAATTTATTTCAGTGTCGCTGACAATGGTATTGGTATTTCAGAGGAAGCAAAAAAGAATTTATTTGCACCCTTCTCCCAAGCAGACAAATCAATCTCTCGTAAATTTGGCGGCACTGGCCTTGGCCTTGCTATCAGTAAAGGGCTCATTGGCGCCATGGATAGTGATATCAACATCAGTAGTGCCGAAGGCGAAGGAAGCACATTCTTTTTTACCTTAACGATGAAACCTGGCATTAGCTCATCACATACGACACCTCAAGCGCGCACGCGTATTGATGAGACAATTACCGACAAGAAAATTCTTGTTATTGATGACAACCACATCAACCGTAAAGTTATTGCAGGTATTCTAAAAGAGTTGCCTTATACTTTGGTTGACTTTGATAATGCAGAAGATGGCTTAGAGGCTCTTAAGAAAGACAATTTTGATTTAATTCTAATGGATATTGAATTGCCCGATATGAACGGGGATGAGGCAACAACATTAATTCGTAACTCATTCGGTGAGAAAAAAGATATCGTAATCATAGCACTCACAGGTAACACCGACAGAGAGCAAATCAATGCTTACCTGAAAGCTGGTGTAAATGCTTGCTTAGAAAAGCCTATTGACCCTGCAAAGCTTATTAAAACAATACAAAACCCACCAGAATTTAATTTTGATATCAAAGGAAACGTAGCAGATACGTCACTACCGATCTCAAACTTAAGCTTAGAGACAGAAGATATACCTACGCCACAACCTCAAGAGAATGTTGCGGTAAAACCAATCGTCGAAGAAAACTTAGAAATTAAGCCTCTTGATCAAGTAAAACCTATACAAGATACACCAGTTCAAAAACCAAACACACCAGTAGCAAAGCCTTTAGTGCAAGCTGATCCCTTGCTACATAGCGCAGAAAATCAAGTTGTTGGTAACGAAACAATAGTACCAAGTAGTGCTCCTAAGAACACTCAGCAACAGCCGAGTATAGACACCCCTAAAAAAATTGAAGGTGAAGCAATAACGCCTATTATTATTAAGAAAAAGAAAAAAACACAAGAAATTGATTTTGAAATATTAGGCAATCTTGAGAAACACCTTTCAAAAGACAATATTGTTGAGATGGTCAATGATGTCTTAAGTAAATCTGACGAAATCATTGAAGCCGTAAAAGCGGCGCACAATAAAAAGGATACAAAAGCCTTGCTACAAAACTGTCACGACCTAAAAGGTATGGCAGGTAATTTTGGGTTAGAAGAATTAAGCGACCTCGCAAAAGAGATAGAACAAAAATCTAAAACACAGCCAGACATCATTGTATCAACGCTGATTAATTCTCTTCCAGATACAAAAAAGAGAGCCAAAACGGCTCTCCTTGAATGGTGTAATCAAGCTTAAAGCTTAGATTTTTTAACCTACTATTTCGTCTTCTTTAAAGAAGTAAGCAATCTCAATTGCTGCGTTTTCGTCAGAGTCTGATCCGTGAACAGAGTTTTCACCAATGCTTAAAGCAAAGTCTTTACGAATTGTGCCTGCATCCGCTTCTTCTGGATTTGTAGCACCCATAATCTCACGGTTTTTCAAAACAGCATTTTCACCTTCAAGAACCTGAACAACAACAGGCTCAGAGATCATAAAATCAACCAATTCACCAAAGAAAGGACGTTCTTTATGAACAGCATAAAACCCTTCAGCTTGTTCGCGTGTCATTTGAATACGCTTTTGCGCAACAATACGAAGACCGTTTTCTTCAAATTTTTGATTGACGGATCCTGTAAGATTGCGACGTGTCGCATCAGGTTTAATAATTGAGAATGTTTTTTGAATAGCCATAAGTTCCTCTTAAATTCATGTGATTATGGTGTGCTTTATAACAGCATAATCACAAAGAGCAACAAATTAATTTTAAACCGCGCTCGGGTGCATACCTAAAAGCTTGCTGGTAGCATCATAATAAGCACTATAGGCTGGATCAATGGATTTTATATCTGCATTCTCATTCGCGGCATGAACGCCCTTACCAATAACGCCAAAACCACAAGTTGCGTCAATATTGTGCCTCGCAAAGACATTTCCAACATTTGAACATCCCGTAATACGGTCTTGCACGCGCGCACCTGCGTATTCACGTGCACTTTCGAGCAGTTGCCTCGCCAATATTGAGCTCTCATGAAGCTGATAGGCTGGATACTCTGAGTCCACAATGAAAGTAACGGTTCCTTTAGGAAGCTCCAGTTCACCAACAAGGCTATCAATCCATGAACGCGCCGTAGAGGCCGTAAACTCTGGCGTCACGCGGAAGCTAAGATCTATTTCTACAGACTCTGGCGTTACACCAAATTGTTTACCTTTGTTAGGCGTACGGATATCTGTCACTTGTAATTGTGGACCCAACGGAAATCCATCATGCTTAATTTCGTCAAGCTCATGCGCACGTTCAGAAATATGTGCTCCAATCATAAAGGCCTTCGCTGTAGGATTAGACTGCTCTGCTTGACGACTACCGCTATGTTTTGCTTTTCCATTCACACGCAATGTCGTACGAAAAAATCCACGAGCACCCGTATGAACAGCCTTACTCCCTGAATATCCAATCAT
>JALZUF010000288.1 GCA_023301785.1 Alphaproteobacteria bacterium
GCCCACATGGCCGCCATGATGCCTATTGTGCCGTACTCCCACGCAACCCAGCTAGGGATTGCCAATATAGCCATCACAACAATCACAAAGAACATATCTGATTTGGACTTAAAGAAAACAGCCATCACGTTGTCCAACACTAAGCGCGTTATGATAATTGCGAATAATATATTCAGCGGAAAAATAGATTTACCCACGATAAAGCAAGCAAGGAACAAAAGAAAAGCCCCAGCCCATATAGGTGGATTAAGATTCCGTCCTTTAGCGTACCCAACAAAGAAGAACCACAAAGGCGCAGACGTTGCTGCCGCACGCCACCACATATCATCTGAGTAAAAATAAGACCCCACATGATCTAAAACCATTAGAATAACTGCCAATGATTTTAGTAAATCATAAGATGTTAGGTCTTTGGGAAGGTGGCTTGCGCGGACAAAAAACATAATTTTTTCTTTCAGCTATTTCATGAAGACGTTTAATAAAAACCCTAATAGAAACTTTGCGGATCAATATCTATTTGTACGCGTATCTTAGAGCTTAGCTTAACAGATTTCACCCAATGTTTAATAGCCTTTTGAATATCAATCGTTTTATCACTTCGCACCAACAAACGACGACGGAATTTACCACGTAGGCGATACATCGGCGCTTCGGCTGGCCCCAATGTTTGTATTTTATCGCCTTGTGGTGCGGCGCGCCCTAAAATCATGGCGGCTTGCTCCACTTCTTTTTCGTCACGTCCAGATACAATAATACCCACGAGCCTTGAGAAAGGCGGCATATTAGCCATTTCACGCTCGGACAGTTCCACTTCTAAGAAATCATCTCGTTCACCAGAGGCTAATGCTTGCATGACGCGTGTTTCTGGGCTGAATGTTTGCAAGTAGACGGTGCCCTGCTCAGCCTCACGTCCTGCCCGTCCAGCGACTTGATGTAACAGCTGATAGACACGTTCTGTTGCGCGTAGATCTCCACCAGTCAGCCCTAGATCCGCATCAATCACACCAACGCAAGTAAGCTTGGGGAAGTGATGTCCTTTGGCAATAATTTGCGTCCCAATAATAATATCAACATCACCATGGTGAATTTCATCTAGTTTCGCGCGAAGCTCGTCATGTGTGGTTGCCGTATCACTGGAGAGGACACAGACCTTGGAATCAGGAAATCTAGCTTGCACTTCTTCTAGCACCCGCTCCACCCCCGGCCCACACGCGGCTAAGCTGTCTGGTTCGCTGCATTCTGGGCAGATATCAGGCATCTTCATGTAATGATCGCAATGGTGGCAATGAAGCTTGCCTGTTCGTCTATGCTCAATTAGCCATGCCGTACAACGAGGGCATTGAAATCTATGACCACAATGACGACACAACGTTAAGGGTGCATAACCACGGCGGTTTAAAAAGAGCAATGTTTGCTGTTTTTTCTCTGTTGTTTCTTGGATCGCTGTCACCAGCGTTGGCGCAATGAAATGTTGCCGGTCTTCTGGTTTGTCTTTTTTAAGATCAATCAAATGAATGTCAGGCAACGTTGCGCCGCCATGTCGCATAGGCAATGTTAAATGTTTATATCGTCCCATCCATGCATTTTGCATAGTCTCCAATGCAGGGGTTGCAGACACCAGTACAATCGGAAATTGCCCAAGGTTCGCACGTACCACCGCCATATCGCGCGCGTGATATATCACACCCTCTTCTTGCTTATAAGCAGGGTCATGCTCCTCATCGACAATCACTAATCCCAAATCTTGGTACGGCAAGAACAGTGCCGAGCGAGCGCCAATGACGACTTTGCTTTGCCCTTCGGCTACGCCGCGCCAAGTGGTTTTACGTTTTGCGACACTCAATGATGAATGCCATAGCGCGGGCGAACAACCAAAGCGCGATTTAAAGCGATCCAAAAATGCATTTGATAAAGCGATTTCAGGAAGCAGAATAAGTACTTGTTTATTTTGACGAAGGGCTTGCGCAACAGCTTCAAAATAAACCTCAGTTTTACCCGCGCCCGTGACACCATCAAGCAATGCGGCGCTGTATTTATTCGCCTTCACCATATTGACCAAAGTCTCGGAGCATTCTTTTTGCGGCGCAGATAATAATGCACCCGCCCGTTCAGCATCAGGCACGCGACATGGAGGCGGTGTTTGTAATTGAACTGATTTTAAGAAACCTTTGTTAAATAAGGTTTTTATGACGCCCGTTGATGCGCCCGCCTCTTCCGCCAGCTCACTCGCACGACGGGGCAAACCATCACGCGCGACATCCATAATTTTTTGAGCCGCTGGCGATAATCCTTTTGTCGTATCTTGCGGATCACCGATTACGTATCCCGTGATTGTGACAGGTGGCTCCAATGCTTTGGGAACACTTAAAGTTAGTTTTAAAACAGAGCCTTTAGGCGCCATTGTGTATCCCGCCATCCAATCCAAGAATTTACGATGGACATCAGGCAAAGGTGGTAAGTTATAATTAGAGACTATCGGTTTGATTTTACTAGGCTTTACATCACCCGTGCCGTCACCCCATATCACCGCAGGAATCTCCCGCGTGCCTAATGGCACACAGACATAGCCACCCACCTGCCCCTCGATATGATCAGGCAAGGCATAATCATACGCCTTATCGATTGGATAAGGCGTTAAGACGGCCCTCGTCTTTTGCGCGCTATTATCGGGAGAACCCATAAACCTCTCTTGATATTATATTTCTAACTGTTTACTTATATTTCATAGACTACACTTAAAACACTAAAGAGATAAACCGAAAGATATTATTATGAAATTTTTTGCCGATACTTCTGATCTGGATGCCATCAAAGACTTAGCCGATTGTGGTATGTTGGATGGGGTCACAACAAACCCATCTATCATTGCGAAATCAGGTAAAGAATTTATTCCATTAATCGAAGAAATTTGCAAAATTTGTGACGGCCCCGTTAGTGCGGAAGTTGCCTCCACAGACTACGAAACAATGATGAAAGAAGGCGAAAAGCTTGCTGGAATTTCTCAAAATATCGCCGTTAAAGTACCCCTTACGGAAGCTGGCTTAAAAGTTTGTAAGAATTTAAGCGACGAAGGCACAATGGTGAATGTCACTTTATGTTTCTCTCCTCTTCAAGCATTGCTAGCCGCGAAAGCAGGCGCGACATTTATTTCACCTTTCGTGGGTCGTCTTGATGATATTGGTCAAACAGGTATGGATTTAATCGCAGAGATCCTAACAATCTATGACAACTACCCAGAATTCCACACAGAAGTTTTGGTCGCCTCTGTGCGCCACCCGCAACATATTCGTGAAAGTGCCCTAATCGGCGCAGACGTTGTGACTTGCCCTCCTGATGTTATCAAAAAACTTTATAAGCATCCTTTAACAGATAACGGCCTTGCCGCGTTCGTTGAAGATTGGAAAAAGACAGGTCAAAGTATTCTTTAAGAGGCCGTCATGCGCGCAAGCGCGAGGACGCTATACTTCATTAATTCTACTTTCGTCATTGCGAAGGCGCATCAGCGACTGCGGCAATCCAATCATATTTCTGGATTGCTTTGTCATTTCATTCCTCGCAATGACGTTTCATATGATAAACTTATTAAATGAGTGATTCACAAGAGCTAGATATTCTAAACTTAACCGCAGATGATGTGGTTGCGTATTTGCGTGACAATCC
>JALZUF010000289.1 GCA_023301785.1 Alphaproteobacteria bacterium
CGCAAATTGAACATTACAATTTCCAAGAAGAAATTTGAAATTGGAGAAACAATTGACTTTGCTGGACACACGATTTCGAAGAATGGATATAAACCTGATAAATCTAAATATGCTGCAATAGCACAATTTCCAACTCCTACTTGCATCAAAGATTTGAGATCTTTTCTGGGTCTGGCGAATCAACTGGGATCTTTCATCCCCGATTTAGCTCATTTAACGGCTGAACTTCGACCCCTGCTTAAGAAAGGGGTGGCTTGGCAATGGCTGGAAGAGCATGAGTTGGCTTTTCAAAAAGCCAAGGATATTTTGACTTCAGAGAATGTTATGAAACCTTTCGACCCTGCATTACAAACAATCCTACTCACAGACGCTTCTCGTCTTTACGGAATTGGTTATGCTCTGGTTCAAAAGAAGGAAGATAACAAACTGATTTTAATTGAGTGCGGGTCATGCTCGTTAACCTCAACCCAAAAGAATTACGCCACCATTGAGCTTGAATGCTTGGCTATAATATGGGCAATAATGAGAAGCGATTTCTTCCTCAGAGGATTGCCACACTTCGATGTATGGACGGATCACCGCCCTCTTACAGGGATATTTGACAAAATTATGACTAAACTCGAAAGTCCTCGTCTGTTACGATTGAGGGAGAAGGTAGGTCACTTCAATTTCACGGTGAAATGGGTTGCGGGCAAGACACATTGCATTGCCGACGCCCTGAGCAGAGCACCAGTATTTGGGCCAAAGGAATTTCTTGAAAACGAAGAGAATGCAGCCACCTGCCTAAGGGCGATATCCGACCCCACTATTGATCTTATAGAAGAAGCAGCTGATGACTCAGCTTATCTCAAAATTGTTTTGGCTTTGCGCGAGGGCAAATCACCAAAGCAATTAGCAGAAGATCATCCGGGTCAGCACTTTCACAAAAGCTGGCACGAGCTCTCATTGCATGAATTTGAGAACGGCGTCCTAATTCTAAAAAACGGATCCAGAATTGTTATTCCCTTTTCTGCAAGATCGTACATATTGGACGAATTGCATAAAGCTCACTCAGGAGTTACTAAGACATACACAACTGCCAGGGAGCTTTACTATTGGCCAAATATGAAATCAGATATCCAGAATCGAGTAAGAGGATGTGCAGCATGCTTAGAAGATCTACCTAAGCAAGTTCGACCGACAATACTCGAACAATCGCCGTCGCAAGCAGAGGAACCAATGAAACACCTAGCTTTAGATTTCTTCGACGCCCTAGGAAGCCAATGGCTGGTCATGGTCGATCGTTACAGCGGATATGCCTGGACGAAAAGAATCAATAAAGCGACTACTGCAAATACTTGCCTACAATTAACCGAATGGTTTGACGACTATGGATGGCCAACTCACATACGTTCTGACAATGGCCCTCAGTTTCGCTTACAATTCACAGAATTCTGCAATACACACGGTATAACACATGAAAAAAGCTCAGCTTACAATCCCGAATCTAATGGGTTGGCGGAAGCAGCTGTGAAATCCTTGAAATCATTAGTCTTGCGCACGTTCAAAAGAAAGGAAAAATTACAGCCTGCCATAGCTGCGTGGCGAAACATGGCTAGAGAAGACGGTGCTTCTCCCTCTGATCTCTTCTTCGGCAGACGGCAGCGGCATCGGCTGCCTATGCCCATGGGAATTAAGCATTTGAAGAAGAATATTGAAACGCGAGACCGCGCACACGCCAAATCTACAGTGTATAGAAACAAAGGCACTAGACAGCTAAGCAGTATTTCTACTGGTGAGTCAGCCTTATTGTTGGATGCGCACACAGGCAAATGGGACAAACGGGTTATTATCAAATCCATAAACCCAAGTGGTCTCTCCTACGTAGTGGAAGATCAAGCAGGCAACCTATACAGTCGTGGAAGGCAAATGCTGCGCAAGAGCTTAGGTGTGGTGAAGCATTCAAATACTCCACTCACTCCCACTTCTCCTCACAGTCGCCATCATGAGCCAAGGAGAAGCACTCGAATTGAAAATCGAAAGACTAAGGTGGGAGGAGGATAAAAAGACTTTGCTTGCTAAGCAAATGGAAGAACGGACTTCGTTAATTTTGCGACAACGAGACGAGATACTTCGACTACGCTCTACATACCCCGGGAGCTCGACCTTGTCTGGAAGAGACAAGGAGTGTCTCGAAAATCAACTGCTCGTTCAGTTCAACCAGGAGGCGAACGGAGCAGCGAACAACCTCATTACAACAGACACAGGTTCAAGACGATCTCTCAAAGAGGATTTGAGAGTCACTCATTCAGACCTTGTTTCCAAGGAGTCCCAAGGAGGTAGGAACCTCACTTTGTCATCTACCAACAGCGGCGGTAAGGACAAACCAAATGCCGTGGTCCCTGTGGGCGGGAGCGGCCGTCGTGATCACGGCCACGCTATTCATGACCTGCTCACTACTGTGCCCAAAACGTTGCTGGTCAGCGAAACACGCAGCAATACACCGAAGAAAAATGAAACGGAAATTAGTGAACGAGTGGCTTTCGAGAGAAGGACACTCGTCGGGGGACGACGACGACCTGTCGACCTCATCAGAGCTGGCTTACGCCCACGCGAGGATCTGGCGA
>JALZUF010000290.1 GCA_023301785.1 Alphaproteobacteria bacterium
TAGAACGTTTGTTCCAAGAAAAACTTAAGAGTGTCGGCATTAAAACTGCACCACCTGCCGCAGAATAAATTGCCAAATCGGTCATAAATTGCGGTTCTGGCGCGCCCATTTTGATCCAACTATCGGCAATCCATGCCCCGACCATTTCCCCAAACATCTGTGATATTTCTGGCGCAGTAATAAAGTCCCCTTCCCTACCGAAAGGATCACGCGTCATATAATATCCATGTTCAGGATGCCCAAGGCATAACGCCATATAGTCGGCAATGCTCATAGAGCCTTGAGAACCTTCTGCGCGTATCTTATCTTTAATGATCTTTTCTAAAGCATTGCTCATGTGACAGAGCCTATTTTACAGCTAATTTGGATTTAGAAACAGCATAAGTAATAACGCCCACACCCAACATAAACATCGGCAAGCTTAGAACCTGCCCCATAGAGATCTGTCCAAAGACAAAACCGATATGGGCATCAGGTTGGCGAAACAATTCAACGAACATTCTAAACGCCGCATAGCCGGCTAAAAATGCACCGGTAACGACCCCCGGACGGTTCATGAAGTTAAATTTCTTATATAAAATGAATAAGATAGCAAAAAGGACTGCACCTTCAAGAAGTGCCTCATATAGCTGACTTGGGTGTCTGGCATAAGGGCCGCCGCGCGGGAATACAAAAGACCATTGCACATCCGTCACCCGTCCAAAAAGCTCGCCATTAATGAAGTTCGCAATACGGCCAAAGAACAGACCAATCGGCACACACGCACAAACAATGTCTGATAAGCGCAATAATTGAATTTTCTGATGCCATGCAAATAAGATCAGCGCAATAATAACGCCCATCGCCCCACCATGGAAGGCCATGCCGCCTTCCCAAACTTTAAACGCATCTAGCGGACTGGCGGCATATAAAGCTGGTTGATAAAACAGAACATATCCCAATCGTCCGCCCAATATCACACCCAGCACCGCCAACGGCACAAAGTTATCGATATCATCACGCGTTGGACGGTTATTCGGTGAAAGCTTTGCAAGATAAAGCGCATATTTCCAGCCCAACAAAAATCCAGCCAAGTACGCTAGTGCATACCATCTTATTTCTAACGGTCCCAAAGACAGGGCAACAGGATCAATATCGGGAAAAGGAAGGCTCATTGTTATCTATACTTATCCTCTTTAGACATATAGTTTTCAACGTAATCTTTTACGCCTTCTTCTAAATTCATAAACTCATCTTTATAACCCGCCGCACGCAATTTCGTCATATCGGCCTCGGTGTAATATTGATATTTTTCTCTGAGGTGATCAGGCATATCAATATACTCAATTTTAGGTTCTTTGCCTGCGGCTTTAAATGTCGCCTCAGCCAACTCCTTAAAGCTTTGCGCTTTACCAGTACCCACATTAAACAGGCCGCTCACATCTTTGTTCTTATAAAGGAACATCATCACATTGATACAATCCTTCACGTAAACAAAGTCACGTAGTTGTCCGCCATCTTCATAATCAGGACGATGAGATTTAAACAAATACGCAATTTCACCTTCAACAATTTTCGGGTAAAGCTTGCAAACCACACTCATCATATCATCTTTGTGATACTCGTTCGGTCCATAGACATTAAAGAATTTAAGCCCAGCCCATTGCGCTGGCATTTTCTCAATGCCGTCTTTTTCAATACGCGCAACACGGCGGTCAATCATGTGTTTCGACCAACCATAGGCGTTTAGCGGACGGAGCTTAGACAAGCTGTCACAATCTTGTTCATCCTTAAACCCTTGATCACCGTCACCATAGGTGGCCGCGCTTGAGGCATAAATAAAACGCTTCCCATTTTCAGCGCACCATTCCCAAAGTCCTTGGGTCAGCACAATATTTGTTTCTACAATTAAGTCTGCGTCTTTTTCGGTTGTCGCCGAAATGGCACCCAAATGAAAAATGGCTTCAATTTCTTTTTTGTGAAAATCGATATACTCAAAAATTTCATCAGGATGAATAATAGTCCGTAACTCACGCTTGGCGATGTTACGCCATTTATCTTCCATGCCTAACGTATCGCAAATCACAATCTCATGCTCACCAGATTCTTCTAACGCCGCAACTAAATTTGATCCGATAAAGCCTGTGCCACCTGTAACAATAATCATTTGAAATTTCCTTTGATGTCTAGAATCATATCAATACTTTAAAGTGTCAGTTAAGAATTTAAAAGTGGATATGTTTTAAAATTTCCGCTCATCGCCTTGTGATGAAAATGCCCTCAATGCTATCTCTTAAACATCATGACAAACCCAAAAGATTTATTAAATGATATTACGCAAATGGCTGGCGGCGCCGCTGGCCTATTGGGCAGTGCGAGCCAGCAAATCCGTGACGAAGTAAAAGCACGCGTTGAAGACATAGCAGATCGTATGGATCTTGTGCCTCGCGAGGATTTAGAGCGCGTTGAAGTACAACTGGAGAAGGCTTTAGCCGACCAAAAGGATATTATCTCACGCTTGATCAGCCTTGAGGAAAAACTGGAAAAGAACAAGTAATGTTAAACACAGACAATAAAATTGACCTATATGATGACGTGAGCAATCCTTTGGATTGTATCGAAGAAATCATGCTCAATAACGATTGGACGTTTGAACGTCAAAATGAAGACGAAATGAGCGTTCAAGTTACTGGCAAGCACGGTATCTATGAAATGGTGTTTGTTTGGCAAGATAATTACAGCGCGATGCAGTTCTGCTGTGCGCCTGATATTAAGATCGCCCCAAATAAGATGGTCGAAGCATCAATTACCTTAAACAAAATCAATACAGGCCTATGGCTTGGACATTTTGATATTCGCGCTGATGGTAACGAAGCGAGTGATTTCATCCCGTGTTTCAGACACACCAGTCTTTTCCGCGGTATGACCGATACGTCTGGTGTTGCCCATATTGAAGATTTGATCGATATTGCTCTACATGAGTGCGAACGTTATTACCTCAGCTTTGAGCTTCTTGCCAAAGTTGAACACGCGTGTAAAAAAGATATGTCTTTGGCATTGATGGATGTTGCTGGCCTTTCCTAGAAATCATTGGGTCAACCAAGAGTCATGAACACAGCCCCCGCACCTTTCGAAAAACACAACGTTGCCATCATAGGATGCGGTAAAATGGGAACCGCGATGATTCAAGGGTGGATCAAAGCCGACCTTCTGAAAAGCCTATATATCCTCGATCCTAACGATATCGATGACTCGTTAACGAGTCATAATGACCTGTTTCACGTGAAACTTATGGAATCTATTCCTTTCGCCAAAATTGACATCGTTGTACTTGCCGTCAAGCCGCAAATCATGGATCAGGTCTGTGCAGAATTGACTCACGCACTTCCCGACAATACCCCCGTATTATCTATCGCCGCAGGAAAGAATACAGCTTACTTCCGAAGAAAACTAAAACAAGACACACCTATCATTCGGACAATGCCTAATACACCTGCCGCAATAGGCAAAGGCATAAGCGCTTTATATGCAACTGATAATGTTAACGATACCCAGAGAAGCCTATCCAGCAGTCTTCTTGACGCTATTGGTGATACTTTATGGCTTGATGATGAAACCAATATGGACGCCGTTACGGCAGTATCAGGAAGTGGCCCTGCCTATATTTTTTATTTGATAGAAGCTTTAGCAAAAGCAGGTGTTGAGGCTGGACTACCTGCCGAACAAGCTAACCAATTAGCAAGGCAAACTATCATTGGTGCCGCCGCCCTTGCGGAAGATGAAAAAGATACTGCACCATCAACGTTGCGCCAAAATGTCACAAGTCCGGGCGGTACGACAGAAGCCGCCCTGAATATTCTCATGGATGGTCAATTTCAAGACGCGTTAACGAAAGCTGTCTTAGCCGCTCTAAAACGTGGGCATGAGCTCGCCGACTAAACGCGTTTCAATGATGCGTTAAACGGCCAAGTTACGTGGTGGATTTTTTGACATTGAAACGTCTGCGTC
>JALZUF010000291.1 GCA_023301785.1 Alphaproteobacteria bacterium
ATATAAAATTGAAACGATATGAATTCCCATAACTATATATTTATGGTCTAATTAATAGTAGGTAATGCGTTAAGCATATATCTGATTAATTAAAAAAACTGACAATTTAGAAGCAGTAAAAAAAGAAAAAGGTGGTTCATATGGGTTATGATCTTAAGAGAAATAAAATTACTATTCAAAATGAACGTCGTATCTTCTTTAAGAGGAAGAATATCGTACGTTTGACTTATCCAATGATGGTGTTGTTCGGGTTTGTAACAATGGTATCTCTAGTCGCCCCAGCATTTGCCATCGACACAACCAAAGCTTCCGCATTATTTACAGGAGAAATGCGTGAAGATTATACCCTCTCCAAAGGCTTTAATGCGCCTGAGGCATCTCCTGAGCATACTGTTAATGATAAATGTCATTCCTTTCTTAAAATGCATTATTCCCCTGATGCACAGAAGGTAAATGTTGATCATTGGCAAAATACCCAACGACCTGTTGGAAGAAAAGCCGCTCCAGTTGCTTTGAGTCTAGTATTAGGTGTACGTATTGCCCTCGGCCCTAAAGAGACTTCAGAAATGGAGCAATATATTCAAGCTGGTCCTGAATTCCATCACAATGCATCACGCGGCAACCCTCGTGCCCTCGCTATCGCCGCGTTTAGACGTTGTAAGAATGAAGCGACTTTGAAATCACAACGACGTGATCTGTAATTTGGATATATGCCGGTTACGTATGCCCGTTTAATTAGCGTACGTCCCTTGATCGCTCCTGCTTTGTTCATTCAAGGCGGGAGCGATTAGGTTTATATCAAAGAGCTCAACCAGATTGGCACGCTCTTTCCCATGAAATAAGATAGAAGGACAACAAAGATAAATATTCCTGCTGCCGCCGCATAAGGAATCCAGAATTTATTTTGATTTCTAATCTTAAAATCAGCTGCCTTTTTATCTTTTAATAAAGGTTGGATGACTTTTTGAATGGGACGCTTGGCCATATATTGTGCGGCATACCCAATAACAAAACCGCTAATTGGTATAAGCAATAGATCAACGATGCTTAGCAGCATAGGCGACGTTAATTGTGCGGCAACTATGTCACGACCGCCCCCAATAAAATAAGCTATATTTAACAGCGTCGCGACGGCCAAACCAGAGCCAAAACCCGTCCAATAGCTTTTACGGCTTACATTCCTAAACGCGTGTTTTGATTGGACAATAATATCCTTAATAAGACTGTTGCTGACTCCCATAGGAAAATCTTTTTTCAAGCACGCCATCGCTTTTTTACCAGGGTACTGTGTAGCAAAATAAATGCCCTCACTTATAAGTCTCGATCTTGCGGCCTTTTGGATATGGTCTGCTATATTTCCTTCGTCTTGGGCGGCCTGTAATAATAACGCATAGTTTTTCTCGACGAGACGATCTACGAAATTAGTCAGTTTAAGCATTTTAGCTTTAAAGCCAAACATATGCACTTTCATAGGGTGCCCATTTACGCCAATGTCTAATTCGGAATAAGGGAATTCGGCATTATATTGTATAGCCAATCCACCATCTTCTCTTTTAACAGGCTCGCCTATAATTTTTACATGGTTGTCAGAAACTAATTTATGACCGGCTGTTTCGATCATTTTAACAGCTGGGTGCGGTAAGGCCGCTCGGTCGATTTCAAATAATGTTTTCATTGTGTATTCAACGGTGACCGCGATTGTAAACACCCCTTTAGAACGGCACGGATCACATTTTACTTCACCTGCTCCGCGGCAATTACGACAATTTGTTATACCGGATTGTTGGCAAAGTGGACATCCAAGCTGTTTACGCCCTGCGCATCTATTACAAGTTTTACGCTCACCGTCTTGGCCTTGCGTTGTGCCCATGCCTTTACAATATCCACAGTTAATATGTTTGCGTCCACCGCATTGTCCACATTGCTCTTTGCCCTGCCCTTGGCATTTTGGACAACGTGCTTTCCCATTACCTTCACACGTTTCGCAAGGTTGGTAATAACCAAATTCTTTATTAAACGGCGCAACATCAAATGTTTGCCCATGCACCCCAAAACCTTTATCAGGACGATTTAATAATATCCCTGCCAATGCTTTACGAGCTTCAGTATTCTTAATCGCTTCTTCAGTATTTTTCTGAATAATTTTAGGTAACTGACCGGGGTCTTCAATGACTTGTTCAACTTGATGCTGACCTAATTTCCGTTCTTCTTTTATCGTATGCGCTAACTCAATATGCGTGATGGCTTGGCATTTAATATAGTCTGCAGTTTCACGAATAATTTGTACAGAGTCCTTATCAACGCCATTGCCACGACCCAAGCTTCGAATTCGCTTCAAAGCTTTTTGTGCCATTTGTTTTTTTATCGTTTGAAAATCAGACAAATCTTTATATTTTCCACTACTCAAGAATTATGCCTAAACCTTACACAAGCTTTATACAGAATCCAATATCCTCTTTGCTATATTTCGCTCTTTCGTTTAAATTACCGCTGATGAATAAGACAAGCACCACTGAAACAATTTTTGCACTCTCTAGTGCCGCTGGTAAGGCGGGCGTTTCTATTATTCGTGTGTCTGGCTCAAAGGCTCTATCATCATTGAAGACTTTGACGCCGTCTCATTCTGCTCCAACTATCCGTAAGACAAAACTTGTAACGTTGAGAAACCCTGAAACAAAGGCGCCTATAGATAAGGCGATGATTATTTATTTCGAAGGGCCGCACAGTTTCACGGGTGAAGATGTTGTTGAATATCACTGTCATGGCTCTCCTGCTGT
>JALZUF010000292.1 GCA_023301785.1 Alphaproteobacteria bacterium
ATAGTCAGCATCACCGCCGCAGAAAAAGTATCAAAAAAGCTCTGCTCTTCTATATCTTTTTCATTATAAGCCAAGTGAATATCTTTTAGCCCTTTAAATCCAAGCCAAATCAAATAGGCCGCTGCAAATGCCTTGATAAGAATAATTAAAAATACCGTATCCAACCCAGGGATATTAAATCCAACAAAAACGATAAGCAGATAAGCAAATGTCACAATCAGAAAACCAGCCATAAACGCAAAACAGGCACTCAGACCTTGCGCGATGGTGCGTGACATTACCATCATCATCCCAGGGCCGGGCTTTAGGGCCAACGCCAATACCGCCAAAGCCAATGTGATAATTGCTTGATAATCCATAATTTTTCTAAACCTTCTTGTCTTCCTGCTCTAACCACGATAAATAATAAGGGGTTAAAGGTAAAGGAACTTAAAGCTTATGAAAAAAACTCCACTCCACGCGGCGCACGTAACACAAAAGGCGCAAATGGCCGAATTCGCTGGCTATGATATGCCCATTCAATATGAAAGTGGCGTGATGACCGAACATAACTGGACACGTGAAAATGCAGGGATCTTTGATGTTTCCCACATGGGGCAAGTCACAATCGAAGGCCCAGACGCTTGCGCTTTCATTGAAAAGCTTACCCCTTCTACTTTTTCTTCACTGAAGCCAAATGTCGCAAAATATACTGTTCTTATGAATGAACAGGGCGGCATGATTGATGACCTTATCATTACGAAATTATCAGATACCAAATTCTTTGCCGTTGTAAATGGCGCGTGTAAAGACAAAGATCTTAATTGGATGCAACGACATTTACCACAAGGCGTGATGCTTGTTCACCATGAAAATCGCGCTTTGATTGCCCTACAAGGCCCCAAAGCAGAAGCCGTTCTGCGTGATGCCCTCGGCATTGATACCGCAAACCTTAATTATATGCGTTATATGGAAGACAAAGACTTCTTTATTTCCCGCCTTGGTTATACGGGTGAAGATGGCTTTGAAATCTCAATGCACGCCGATCGTGCCGATGCCGTATGGCACAAGCTAATGGCGCACGCCGATGTAAAACCTATTGGTTTGGCCGCCCGTGATTCATTACGTTTAGAGATGGGCTACCCCTTATATGGTCACGATATTGATGCCACAACCTCCCCGATTGAGGCCGATAGCAAATGGATCATGGGCAAAGTACAAAACAAAACATTCATCGGTGCAATGCGTGTCTTAGATGAGATTGAAAACAGCCCTGCGCGCCTGCGTGTTGGCGTTAAGATCACTGGCAAAGGCGTTGCCCGTGAAGGCGCAGAAGTTTTTGATGCTGCTGGCGAAACAAAACTTGGCGTTCTCACCAGTGGCGGCTTTTCTCCCACTTTGAAACAAGCCATCGGTCAGGCCTATATTGACCCAACCGCCTCAAAAGCAGGCACCAAGGTTAATGTTCGTGTGCGCGGCCGTGATATCGAAGCCGAAATTGCTGATATGCCCTTCGTGAAGGCAAAAACAAAAAAAGCTTTGAAAAAAGCCGCATAAAATTATAACTTTCATCAAATTTAAAATACAACACCAGTAAACAAGGACACAGAAACAATGAGCAACGTAAAATACAGTAAAGACCATGAATGGCTTAAAATCGAAGGTGACACGGCTTGGGTTGGTATCACAACTTATGCCCGCCACGCCCTTGGCGATTTGGTTTTCTTGGAATTACCCGAAGTTGGCCGTCAAGTTGCCAAAGGCGATGACTTTGCCGTTGTTGAATCCGTTAAAGCCGCCAGTGAAATCTACACACCCGTAACAGGTGAGATTGTGGAAGTGAACGAAACCCTTCAAGACGACCTAGATGGTCTAAAAGAAGACATCGACACAGGTTGGATCGTAAAAGTAAAAATGAGCAACGATAACGAAGCAGCAGACCTAATGGACAAAGCCGCTTACGATACTTTCGTTGAAAGCTTAGACTAAATCACTCTGCGTCATTGCGAGCGTAGCGCGGCAATCCAGTATGATGAGAAAATTTTCTGGATTGCTTCGTCATTTCATTCCTCGCAATGACGTCCAATATGTAACCCCGCCTTTGTTGCGGGGTTTTTAATATCCACCTATTTTGTCCTTCAAAAGGACGAAAATTATTGACGAATGGCGGTTTTCTGCCTAAAACATGGGCATTCCAGTTTAATATTATGTAGAGAAAGTGCCCACACATGCGTTACCTTCCCCAAACCAATGCCGCGCGTAAAGAGATGCTCGATACAATCGGTGCCTCTTCCGTTGACGATCTATTCGTTCAAGTTCCAAAGAAAGCCTTCATTGATGGCAAGGCCAACGTGCCTGATCACCAAGGTGAGCTTGAAGTTGAACGCCACATGCTGGCGCACTCCAATCAGAACATTAATGCACAGAGCAATCGCTTCTTCCTTGGCGCAGGGGTTTATTACCACCATGTACCAGCGTCCGTTGATTACATCATTCAACGCTCAGAATTCTTAACGGCCTACACACCGTATCAACCAGAAATCGCGCAAGGAACATTACAATATCTGTTTGAATTCCAAACTTTCATCGCCCAAATCACAGGCCAAGAAGTTGCCAATGCCTCACTATACGATGGCGCAACAGCCATGAGTGAGGCGGGTTTAATGGCAATGCGCGTTACCAAACGCAACAAAGTTTGCTTTGGTAATGACATTCACCCACAATATTGCGAAGTGATGGAAACTTACCTACGTAACAACGAAGGTGCTTCTAGCCATTCTGCAAATCTAGACCCAAGCAAGATCGAAGACGATACTGCTTGTGTGTTTATTCAGTCTCCTGATTTCTACGGACAACCACATTCAATCGATGATTGGCGCAAAGCGTGTGACGAAAAAGGCGCACTGCTTATTGTTGTTGTTAACGAAATCGTATCTATGGGTATGCTACCGCCGCCTGTCGAAGCAGACATTGTTTGTGGTGAAGCGCAAAGTATTGGCGTGCCAATGGCCTTTGGTGGCCCTCACCTTGGGTTCTTTGCTTGTCGTCAAAAATACATCCGTCAAATGCCGGGGCGTGTTTGTGGTGAAACTGTTGATGCCGATGGCAACCGTGGCTTCGTGCTGACGCTGTCTACACGTGAACAACATATCCGCCGTGACAAAGCGACCTCAAACATCTGTACCAACCAAGGCCTATGTGCGTTGGCATTTACGGTTCACATGGCGTTGCTCGGTGAAGATGGCTTTAAACAACTCGCACAGCTTAACCACGAACGCGCGTGTGATTTGGCAGATGCCTTAACGGCGATTGATGGTGTCACATTGAAAAACGAAAATTTCTTCAACGAACTAGCCGTTCAAATCCCTGCAGGTAAAAACGCGAATGATATCGTGCAGAAATTGGCTGATGATTACGGCATCATCGCAGGATACCCTGCGGATGAAAACACAATCCTCATGACTGCCACCGAAATCACAACCGATAACGGCATCACCGCCTTTACAGAAGCCTTGAAGGAGGTTCTATAATGTCTAACGTTGCACAAATAATCCCAGAGACTGATATGATCGAAGTTAAAGATAACTCCCGCGGCCTAAACTATGACGAAAATTTACTTTTCGAAAAAGAGCGCACCGATACCCCAGGTGTCGACCTTCCGCCATTAAAAGGAACGACGTCTCGCACAGGTCAAAAAACACGTGAGAGCATTGGCCTTCACCAAGTGAGCGAACCACAAGTTGTCCGTCACTTTGTGCGCCTCTCCACGAAGAACTATTCAATCGACAGTGGCTTCTTCCCACTTGGATCTTGCACAATGAAGCATAACCCACGTTTGAATGAGAAATTGGCACGCCTTCCGGGCTTTGCTCACATTCACCCAATGCAACCGGAAAGCACTGTTCAGGGTGCCTTTGCCGTGATGCATGATCTTCAAAACTGGTTGGCAGAGCTGACTGGCTTACCGGGTGTTTGTTTAACACCTGCGGCTGGTGCGCATGGGGAGCTTGCGGGTGTGATGACTATTCGTCGCGCGCATGATCTTCAAGGCAACACCGAAAAAACTGTGATGCTTGTCCCTGACTCCGCGCACGGCACAAACCCTGCGACTGCTGCGATGTGTGGTTATTCTATCCGCGTTATCCCGACCAAAGA
>JALZUF010000293.1 GCA_023301785.1 Alphaproteobacteria bacterium
AACAGATATATCAGAAGAAACTCTAGGGGTTGTGTTATCACGTTTAGCTGAAAATAGCGGTTTAGCCTTAAAGATGTATTACGATTGCAATCCTCAGAGTAAAAAGCACTGGACTTATACCAGATTTATTAAAGGCGAAACTCAAGATGGTGTAAAAATAAAGAATTGCGAAGATAGGTATGCCAACCTTCAAATGAACCCTAATGACAATAGGCAAAATTTACCTACTGAATATTTTAACACATTTGACGAAATGAGTGCTAAACAAAAAATAAGATTTGAAAGCGGCGAATTTCAAGACGATATCGAAGGCGCACTATGGAATTTTGATATGATTGTTAAGGCTAAAAATAAACCTATTGTTGAATTAAAAAAAGTTGTAATTGCTATTGACCCCGCCGTTACGCAAAATGAAGATAGTGACTTAACAGGTATTACATCTTGTGGCTTGGATATCAATAATGAAGGCGTGATATTAGAAGATGTGTCTGGCAAGTTTTCGCCTAATGTATGGGCTACACGCGCCATTAATTTATATAATAAACATCAAGCCGCTTATATTGTTGCAGAGGTCAACCAAGGCGGCGATATGGTTGAAACAATTATTAATAATATTGATCCGAATATTAAAGTTGTTAAAGTTCATGCGTCTAAAGGCAAGTTTTCAAGGGCTGAACCAGTGGCCGCCTTATACGAACGCGGTTTAGTTAGGCATTGTGAAGGTCTCGAGGATTTAGAAACTGAAATGTGCGAATACGTTCCTTTAAATAGTAAAAAATCCCCTGACCGCATGGATAGTGCTGTATATGGGATAACTGACTTAATGATTAAGCAAAAGAAATCTGTATTTTTAGCTTAATAGCTATTGACATTATAATTTATTGGTTTATTGTTATCTTATTGAATAAATAATAAGGGATATAAAATAATGAAAAACGAAAACAAAACAGCGCAGGAATTGGCTTTGAAACCTTGTCCTTTTTGCGGATGTGAAGCAACTATTGATATAGAAGCGGATGACGAAGGTTATGAACACGGTGGTGAGTGGTGCAGTATAAGTATTGGTAGCTGTAAACATACCAATGATTGCCCTTTTAAACATCAATCTTTTATGGGCTTTGAATTTGATGGGGATGATTTTACGCCAGATCAAGCTGTAAAGATGTGGAACACCCGCGCACTAGCCCCGCCAAGCGATAATGTTGTTAGTGAGGCTTTGGGGTATTTTGAAGCAATGATAAGAGCTTGTGAATTTACACATATAGAACACAATAAAACAATCCGCCAAGCACTCCAGTCCCTCGCAGGGCAAGAGGGGGATGCGTTAAGATTTGCACAAGACGATTTAAAACATTCACAATCCCATTGCAGAAGCCAGCAAGAGGAAATAAGCACTCTCAAGCGGGAAATTGCCACTTTGAACTTAGATAGGGTACGCAAAGAAAAAGCCTCAAGAGCGGATGCGGTGGATGTTGATGTTTTAGCCAAAGAGTTAAACGTGGTTGCTGTTAAATTACCTTACTCAATCAGGCATCATACGCCATTTTCTTTTTACAAGGCACTAGCAAAACACGTTATAGACCAAGGCTGCCTCACCCAAAAGCCAGATGATGGCATGGTGTTTGTGCCTAGAGAATTGACTGCAGAAAACGGCATGAAGGGTTTATTGTCAGGTGAATTTTACGAATTAATTGACCAAGCGGATGAAGATGGCGAGGAAATAGAGCCTCAAAAAGTTTACGTATCATGGGATAATATTAAGAAAATACATAGGGCAGTTGTAGCCCAACACTTAACGGAGGATTAGAGGATGGGTAAAGTCACAGATAAAAATGGCGTACCTATACAACAGTACGATGTATTAAAAGTTTACCATTTTACAGGGGCAAGAAGAAAAAAACACTTCATGTACAAACACGTTATAGGTAACGCATCATTTAGCGATGATTACTTTTGCGTATCTAGCTTGTCTGAATGTGGTCACACTTATTCAATACGGAAAGATAAAGGTTTATTGATAGATATTGAGATAATTCAAGGCACAAATTTAGACAAGCGAAAAAAGGAGTAAAAATGACCGACACAAAAGAAACACAGGCTTTGGAAGCGCTGATGCATTTTGACCGTATGATTGATTTTATTGAAAATGTAGTGACTAGACATGCGGGTTCTTGGTGTAAAAACGATTTTGCATCTAAAGGCGAATTTGAGAAAATCCGCACCGCCCTTCAATCGCAAGTCGAAAAGGACAGGGTTATTGACTTGATGGTTGAGGCTTTGAAAGAGCTAAAATCAACAAAACATAGCCCTATGTGCTTTCAAGAAAATGGGTGGAGTATAGCAGACCAAGCTCTTGCAGAACACGCGAAGATTGTGGGGGATGAGTGATGGCTGATTTAAAAAAAATGTTGTGATCATCCAGATAGATTGAGACAGCCTGAAAGATTAGAAAATTTTTCAGGTATTGGATATTATTGTAGATATTGCAGTAAAATACAACGCCAGTCTGTTTATAAACTTGTTGAGATAAAGCATTACTACGAAAATAATGAATCTAACCCCCAACAAGCATTAGAGAAACAGGAGAAGGTATGATGATGAAAGTGACAAAGCGCATGATATTCTTTGCGTGGTTGCATCGTTTAAACAATAAACAAGCACGTAAAATAGGACAATTAATAACATGGATAGACAAGGTAACAAAATGAAAAATAAAAGACCCCTAGACCGCGTTAAGGATGCGAGAAAAACAATGTCTGACAGGAGTGATTGGGTCGAGGAAAATTACGAAACAATCGAATTCGCCCTCTCCTACCTAGAGGCGTCAATCAATGACGTTCACAGCGAAGACGAGCC
>JALZUF010000294.1 GCA_023301785.1 Alphaproteobacteria bacterium
TTTCTACATTTGCTTCTTGATATTCACCAGCATACTTATCTTCTATAATCGTACTTTCTGGGATGTCTGTAACAGTATTAACGCCTTCGCGTAGGCTCAATGTGTCGCTCTGCTTCGCCTTAGGGAAGAACTTATTGCCACTAGCCTCCTGTGCATTCGCCAAAGGACCAAGTGACATTATAAATAGCGATAAAAGCAGTATTCTTTTCATAGTTATATTATATGTCTGATTTGCAAGAAGACGCAAATTGTCTTCTTTATTTTTTCATTTAATTCATCAGCTTAACAACTTTTTTAAACAACGTTGGTAAGCCAAGTTCCGATAATTTAGATTTTGGCATCCAAATAAGGTCTTTTTGAGCGTTTTTTATGTTACTTGAGCCTTGAATATGCAATTTAAGATCAAAATGCGTAAAACTATGCGTAATAAACACTTTTTTATCTTCATAACCGTCTTTAAACTCTATTTTTTCACTCTTTTCAATCCAATTTGATGTCGGTAAGCCTAACATACCGCCGAGCATTTCTTTTTCATCACGTCGCTCAAAAGCAATTTCACCTTTTTTATTTTCAATCCAATAAACATGGCCATGCTTTTGTGGTTTGGCTTTCTTTGCCTTTCGCGCTGGCAATGTATCAGCAATGCCTTGCGCATACCCCAAACACATCTCACGAACAGGACAAAGCATACACCTGGGTGATTTAGGCGTACACACACTTGATCCTAAATCCATCAACGCTTGTGCATAATCACCAGGGCGATCCTCACGATCATCCGCCAGCCCCGCCGCTAATTCCTTCAACCTCGGCTTACTATCAGGCATAGGCTGCGTCACCGCATAGATCCGCGCCATCACACGTTCAATATTCCCATCGACTACATTGGCGGGCTTGTTAAACGCAATCGCACGTACAGCCGCACTGGTATAACCACCAATCCCAGGTAACTCCTCCAGCTCCTTTTGTGTTTGCGGAAACACACCATCCAATTCTTCACTTACGACTTTGGCGCACTTATGAAGGTTACGCGCTCGCGCATAGTACCCAAGCCCTGCCCACTCATGCATCACATCATCTTGTATCGCGCTTGCCAAATCATGCACCGTTGGCCACTTCTCAATAAACTTGTGAAAATATGGGCCTACCGTCACGACGGTCGTCTGCTGCAACATAATCTCAGACAGCCAAACATAATATGGATTAGGCTTCGATTTACTTCCTTTTTCACCCTTACTGGGCACACGCCAAGGCAAGGTTCGCTGATGCTTGTCGTACCAGCTTAAGATTTTATGTCTAAAATCATCGATATTTAAATTGTGAGAGGTCGTCAAATTTGCCATAGTAGTGTTTATGTGTGCCTTAAAACTTATTTCAAATGCCATACCGAAAGTAACCGATAAAACCTTTAAGCGTAAATATATCGCTTTGGGACGAATTGTCACGCAATGGCGTGATATTGTTGGTGATAACATGGCCGACCACGCACAACCTCTTAAAATCCACTACCGTAAACCCAAGCGTAAAGGCGACCGAGCCACAGCCACCTTGGATGTTGCCACCTCTTCTGCTCAGGCATCTCTTCTTGTCATGCAAAAGGGCGTGATCTTGGAGAAAATCAATCATATCTTTGCGGACTCCTTGATTACGGATATTAAATTTGTTCATCAAACCACACATAAGCCACAAACCAAGGTTAAAAAAGCCGCTATATTATCCGATGAGCAAAAAAACAGTTTATCCGACATGCTAGATAATATAGAAGATAGTGAACTTAAAGCGCGCCTCGCCTCAATGGGTGAAGCCTTCTTTAAGGATAAGAATTAAAAAAACGCCGCTAAAATACTAATTAGGAATATATTATGAAAGTCTCTGCGATTACGCTTCGTAAAGGAAACGTGCTTGAATATAACGGAAAACTGATGATCGTAACGGGTCAGGAAATCATGCAACCCGGTAAAGGTGCTTCTGTTATTCAGGTTGAAATGCGCGATATCCGCACAGGCAACAAAGACAACGTTCGCTTCAGAACCCAAGAAACGATTGAGCGTATTCGCTTAGACCAATCAGATCACCAATATCTATTTAATGATGGCGAAACATATACATTCATGAGTAATGAAACGTACGAACAAGTTATGGTTGATAAGGAACTTATCGGTGATGCAGCCGTCTTCTTACAAGACGGTATGGTTGTATCTCTTGAAAGTCACGAAGGTGAGCCTTTAGGGGTTCATTTGCCAGATACCGTCACCATGGAAATCACAGAAGCCGAGCCTGTCGTTAAAGGCCAAACGGCAACAACATCATATAAGCCAGCTATCCTTGAGAATGGCGCAAAAGTAATGGTGCCACCTTTTATTGATGTCGGTACACGCATCATTGTTAAAACCGAAGATTCAACATACGTCGAACGCGCGAAAGATTAAATTATGCCTGCTACATCCCCTATCCTAAATATTATGATGAAAGCTGCTGAAAAAGCGGGTCGTTCGTTATCACGTGACTTTGGTGAGGTTGAAAATCTTCAAGTATCCCGTAAAGGCCCTGCTGATTTTGTGACGCACGCGGATAAACGCGCCGAGGAAATCATCCACGAAGAATTAAGCAAAGCGCGCCCTGGCTATTCATTCTTAATGGAAGAAGGCGGCGTCATCAAAGGCGACAACGAAGATAACAAATGGATTATTGATCCTCTTGATGGCACGCATAACTTCATGCACGGTATTCCGCACTGGTGTGTTTCTATTGCCCTCGAGAGTAAAGGCAAGATTGAAGCTGGCGTTATCT
Source organism: Alphaproteobacteria bacterium (assembly GCA_023301785.1). Taxonomy (GTDB): domain Bacteria; phylum Pseudomonadota; class Alphaproteobacteria; order Micavibrionales; family Micavibrionaceae. Next base: position 2,788 of record JALZUF010000294.1, read on the forward strand.
ACGACCCAATCAAAGAAGAAACATTTGTCGCCGAGCGTAATGGCGGCGCATGGCTGAATGGCCGTAAACGCCTTCGCGTATCAAGCCGCAGTGACCTTGAAATGGCAACTATCGCCTTTGGTTCTGCTTACATGGATGGAGCAAAACAAAAAACATTCATCACCGAGCTGAATAACGTTTCTCTACAAGCACCAATGGTTAGACGCTATGGCGCCGCCGCTCTTGATTTGGCCTACATCGCCGCAGGTCGTTTAGACGGCTATTGGGAGCGTGGTATCAAATCTTGGGATATCGCCGCAGGCGTTCTTATTGTGAAAGAAGCAGGTGGCTTTGCCACGTCTATTGATGACGAGAAAAACCCTGTTTATAACAACCAGATCGTTTCGGGCAATCAGCCTATTTATAACTTCTTGCGTAAAGACTTACGTGAAACGGCGAAAAAAGCGGCATAAATATTATGGTGCGTCACTTCATAACCACAGCCGTTCTGATTTGCGCGACAATCACACTACCTTCTTATGCTCACGCTCAAGATAATTCTAGTGAATTAAAAGGCTATGTCCCGCCGCCGATGTTTGGAACGCCGCGCGTTGCGCCGCCGAAAAAGAAAAGCCCAGACGTCCCTACAATGCCAAAACTTTCTGTACCATCAAAAAACATCGGTACTGAGCTAGACAATGAGCCTCTTATTAAAGAACGTGTTGCTCCTGTCATCGACACAACAAAACCCACACCTGCTAAAATCAAGCCTGCCAAAACCAAACCTACTCCTATTAAAAAACAAATTCAAAAGCCAATAGAGCCCATTAAAAAACCTGCCGCCATTCCAGCAAAAAAGCCTAAAGTTGAAGCGCCCAAAGAAATCAAAGAGACAGGAACTGTTGAAAAGAACCTCGTTAAACCAGGTTTAGAGCCTATCAATCTGAGAAAAGAAGAGCCCGAGAAGAAAACTAAGCCCAAGCCTTCAAAGCCTGAGCCTCTGCAAATCAAAAAAAGCGAACCAAAAGATAAGCCTAAGCCAACCAGCAAGGGTATCGTCAAAGGCCCTAAAACAATGCCTGCCGTTAAAAAACAAGGCGTTGATAGCGAAGTGCTTTACGCCCCCAAAACAGAGAAACCTGTCACCTTGATGGATCGCGCGCAAAAGCAAAACACTAATAAAGACGCCAAGCCTGTCAAAAAAGAAATTTCAAAAGAATACCCTTTGCCCAGCTTCAATGTCTTGGCCGATGGCAATCGAAAACTAAACATAATTTTCCCTGAAAACGTCGATAAAATCCAAGACGAGCAAACACACGCCTTAAACGAGATGATCTTACCCATATTAGAAGACGGTAAAAATACCCGTATTCGCCTAGAATCCTTCGCCAGCCCTAATACCAAAACCCTTAATGGAGACCGCCGTACCGCCCTATCACGTGCTATGTCTGTGCGTAAATATTTAGTTGAGCAAGGCATTAGCCCAAATCGTATAGATGTTCGCTCTTTAGGCTCAAAAACAACCGTTCAACCCATGGATCGCGTTGAAATTTTCATCGTTAAGTAACGATAAGCCACCAAAAACTAAAACCTTTGTGGATAAACAGGCATAGCAACAGCGCTATGATTGACAATAAAGCCCTCAATACAGCACTTTATACTAGATTTCTAAATACCATTGCTTTACATATATGCGGATAATATCGCAAATACGATAAAGCTTAATAATAAAAACGAAAGGTTTTGGCACCATGTCATCCAATAAAAAATCTGTTTCTTCAGCTATATTGATCTTTATCATTTTTGCATTGATTGCAGCAGGAAGCTGGTTCTTCTTCAGCGGTCAAAAAGATAACATCCTTGCCCATGATGAATCACACGCAGGTCACGACCACGGAAAAGATGAAGCACATACAGACACAGAAGACACACATGCAGGTCACGGCCATAATGATGTTAGCGCCTCAACATCAGCAGATACATCAGACATGGTCGGCGTTAGAGGTACAGTCCACCAACTAAACCAGCCGGCTATCTACGGTGAACGTGGTGAAGGCAATCCAAACGCACCCATTAAAATCCAAGAATTTTACTCATTAACATGTAATCACTGTGCTGAATTCCACAAAGGCGCTTACCAAGACATCAAACAGAACTTGATTGATACAGGTAAGGTTTACTTCATCCATGAAGAATTCCCATTAAACGGCCCTGCCCTATACGGATCAATGATCGCACGTTGCCTTCCTGAAGAACGTTATTCAGGCTTCGTCGACATTCTATTACGCACCCAAGACAAATGGGCGTTTGGCGGTGACTTCAAAGCATCATTAATGCAAAACGCAAAACTTGCAGGTATGAGTGAAGAAGAATTCAACACCTGTTTTGATAACAAAGATCTTCAAAAAGCGATTGCTGAGAATATCAAAGAAGCATCAGACGTTTGGAAAATTAACTCAACACCAAGCTTCGTTGTGAACGATGGTGAACGCGTTATCTATGGCGGAAAACCATACGAAGCATTTGAGAAACTTGTGCAACAACTTGCCCCTTCTGATGCTGCGGCAACATCAAGCCCTGCACCTGCTAAAGCTGAGCCTATGACAGAAGTTACAGAAGAAATCAAAGACCTTGAAGCGCAAGCCGAAGA
>JALZUF010000295.1 GCA_023301785.1 Alphaproteobacteria bacterium
TTGCCATCTCAAGCAACGTTTGCTGTTACTAAGCAATTGACTACATGGTTTAACATGTTGGGTTGGCCCCAATCTCTGCGTTCTGATGGAGGTCCTCAGTTTCGCACGGAATTTGCTGAATTTTGTGCTCAACACACCATCAAGTTTGAAAAATCTGCCCCCTATAATCCGCGTTCTAACGGCCTAGCTGAGTCTGCTGTTAAAGTGGTCAAGTCTCTTATAATTAAGAGTCTGGGGGAGAAACGTGACATACAGCGGGTCCTGTATGAGTGGAGGAATGCTCCTCGCGCTCATGGCTATTCACCGGCTCAGCTGCTTTTTGGCCGCAGTCAGAAGACTTTGCTTCCTCAACCCGAGTGCGCTTTCGAACCTGTTGATTTTAAGGAAGCTGCTGCAGCCAAAGACAAGCTATTTCACTCGTCAGCTGACTACTACAACAGGGACAAGCAGAGTTTGTCTGTGTTCGTGCCGGGCCAGCGTGTTTATGTTCAATCTGATAAGCTGAAGACTTGGGAAAAAGAAGGTACGGTTGTGGAAGTCAGACCGGATAATTTATCCTACTTGGTGGAAAGTGATGGGTTGGTTTCTCTCCGCAGTAGGGCCATGCTTCGGCCTATTAATACTGATTCTTCTTTGTCTGATCGAGATCAAGGTCAGCCAATTGTGGGAGTTTCTTCGGATCATATTTCACCAGCTCCTACTTCTTCAGCCCCACCTTTAAGACGCTCAGTTCGAATTAAAGACATCAAGGAGGCAGAAAAATGTGTGGATCTTCAGAAGACAAAGACGATGCTCGAAAGCAATTCCTCGAATGGAGGAAGCACCGCCATCAGTATGAAGCTGAAACAGTGCAGTCAGAAGACCAAACCATCAACCAGAACGCGGGAGGGTTTTCCCTCATCAACCTACAGTGGGCGAGTTTCGCCACCGGGGCTACAGCAATCGCGGTTGTTGCCATCTTCTTCATCTTCGTCTTTGTTGTTTGGTGGTGTCGATCCAAGGCAACAAAGCAGAAGCGAGGTCGGCATACCGAGCTCTTACGGGCCTTGTCTTCCAAGCCCTCAGTTCCCAGTATTGTTCCAGCCCCAGCCGTCACTTCCGTGCCCTCAGCCGTTCCGGCCTCAGCAGCAGCAGGTGATCGTCTCTTCCGTACTCCCTCAGGCTGGGCAACAGTTCCGAACTCCTACTGCCCTGCAGAGTCTACCCAATTGCCCAGGCTCCCCTTTCCCCAGTTCCCACCAATCATGTATGGTGGGGGGCTCGGCTATGGGGCAGGCTATGGGGCAGGGTTCCACCCTTCCGTCCATGAGGCCATTGAGTACCATGGCCCCGGGGCCATTGGCTACCACAGGAGGCCAGCTATTCAGTACTCCTCCCGGTTCCAGGAGCTTTCAGACGACAAATCGCCAGTTCATCACCGCCGGCCGTCCCGTTCTACCCTTCGTCGATCCGAGTCCAGGTCGGCCAATGTCGGCTTCTATGAAGATAGTCGAGCCTCCGGTAATGAAGACGGAGAAGAAGATCCTCGTCCCTCTCGGTCGTCAGGGAGTAGGCCTCCGAGTCGCCAGGCCTCTCCCAGGCGCCCCCGTACCGGGGTTTATTCAGAAGACTAGTGAAGTGCCTAAAGTCAGTAGTAAGATCTTGCCTAGTGTGTCTTTGGCAGCTTACAATAGGGTTACTTCAAGAGTCCCTGGCAGTGTACATGCCCTTAAGGTTCATTTTTGAATACATGGTGCTATTTAAGTTTTAATTTTATATTTATTTTTGATTAGTTTCGATTTTTTGAATTTTATGCCTATTCAAAAGGTGTCTGACCGACTTGTCAGTTTTTATCCAGGGGTTACCCAACTTATTTTGGGGCATGCCTGGAGTGCTATGATTGCTTTCCATGTATCAAAATTTTTCATTTTGTGTAAAATAATTTTTTATTTTTGTTATTTGTTCTTGGTAGATTATTTACGTGTGTACGTATAATCTCGGGGGAGGTGTATAGATATGTCGTACTGTGTGTATCGGCATAGCTATATACCTTCTGTCCTTTCTATGTCTCTTCATATTAATCTGTGTTTATTGTATGTGTGTTTGTACCACTCGAAGAAAGAGAATAGATTTAGTATAGTACAAGATATCAAACTGTGTACATCGTTTAACTAATCATGGCGCAGTTAGCTAGTTTTTAGTATTCAATACTATTTAAGAACATTATTACGTGCATTCTTGACAAATATTCATCATGGCAGCGTGTGAAACTGGGTACGCGGACATCCCTGACGATATGACGAATGATGAAGCCGCTCGGAAGTATTCAGCTCACAAGCGCTGGGTAGTGAAATATACCAAAAAGGTGGAAAAGCTCATGAATTTACTTGCCAAGTGTCACGACCGCAGAACAGACGAAAAAGTGGAAACGCTTCTAACAAAAGCAGACAATGAAGTTGCAGCCCTGTCACAAGTGGCAGAGTTTTTGCTGCAAAGAAAGTTTGAAGGTGCAAAAGAACATATTACTGAAGTGATAAAGCTGGAAGCCGATATGGTGGAAGCTTGGGACTACTATAATGACAAGTGTCATGCCCTTGCCACAGCCCGCAATGCACCCCAACAAATGGCGGCCGCAAATACGCCCTCCGTAAAACTTGTGTCGGAATTGAAACCGGACACTCTCGCACATGATGCTGCAGCAGGTAGCCTACGCATGTGGATTCGCAAGTATGAGGCATATTACCATGCCTCCAATATGCATCTCGCGCGAAACAAAGTTCAGCAAGCATACTTGCTGAACTGTCTTGATGATCAGCTTTCCCAACGACTGGACGGGCTTATCGATGACCAAACTACCGTGTTGGGACAGCTATCTTGCATGTCGCTCTTACGTTCAGTGTTCTCTCAAAAATATCCTTTGCTGCTCAGGCGAAGACAATTTTTTCAGATGCAACAGCAGCAAGGGCAGGACGAGCGATCTTTCCTAGAAGCATTGAAATCAGCTGCAGGCGAAGC
>JALZUF010000296.1 GCA_023301785.1 Alphaproteobacteria bacterium
AGGAATTAACCTACAGTTCTCATCATCCACGATACAATGGGATGAGGCTATAACACCAATGAGAAGCATTGACGCATTTAGCAATCTCAAATCCACAGAACCAGACACGTACTGGATTGACGAAGAAATAAATGAGAGTCAAGCCTTAGACGAGGCGTCACACAGGTTAAAAACCATATTAGACGCTAAGTACGAAAAAGCTGACCTCACTGCAATAGTGAAATCTTGTACATACCTATCAAAAGAAGAACAAGATAAACTATTTCAGCTGTTAACTAAACACAGTAAAATATTTAACGGAACTTTAGGTAAATGGTCTAACTTCCCATACAGTATAGAACTAAAGGAAGGAGCTAAGCCATACCACGCTAAGCCCTATCCTATACCTAAAGTACACGAAGCTACGCTTAAACTAGAGTTGCAAAGACTCTGTGATTTGGGCGTATTAAAAAAAGTAAATAGAAGTGAGTGGGCAGCACCTACCTTCTTAATACCAAAAAAGGATGGATCGGTACGATTCATTAGTGATTTTCGTGAACTTAATAAACGGATAAAAAGGAAGCCATATCCTATTCCAAAAATACAAGACCTACTATTAAAACTAGAAGGTTTTCAATACGCGACATCGCTAGATCTAAACATGGGCTACTATCACATTGAGTTAACGCCCTTTAGTAAACAACTCTGTACTATAGTTGTACCCTTTGGTAAATACGAGTACCAACGACTACCTATGGGTTTGTGCAATAGTCCAGACATATTCCAGGAAGGAATGTCTGAATTATTTGCGGGTCTCGATTTTGTACGAGCATATATTGATGACCTACTAATAACCACAACAGATACGTTCGACGATCATTTAAAGAAATTAGATCAAGTCTTCGTAATCCTACAGGAGAAAGGCCTTCAAGTTAACGCTAACAAATGTACGTTTTGTACAGCGCAAACTGAATACTTAGGCTTTTGGATCACTAGAGATGGCATACAACCATTACCTAAGAAAATCCAAGCTATAAAGAATATAGCACCTCCAAAGACCACGAGACAAGTACGAAGTTTCGTAGGACTAATTAATTATTATCGAGACATGTGGATCCGGCGATCGGAACTACTAACTCCTTTAACACGACTCTGCTCTAAGAACGTCCAATTTCGTTGGACAACAGTAGAACAAATAGCATTTGACAAGATTAAGAAAATAATTTGTACGAATGTCATGCTAGCCTATCCAGACTTCAACAAGCCGTTCGTTATTCATACGGACGCTAGTGATTTCCAACTAGGATCAGTCGTATCACAAGAACATAAACCAATAGCGTTTTACTCCCGTAAGCTTAATTCAGCACAAAAGAACTATACTACGGCTGAAAGAGAACTACTATCCGTAGTCGAAACGTTAAAAGAATTCCGCAATATCCTATTAGGATTTAGAGTCATAATCTATACTGATCATATGAACCTAATACACCCCAATCAACAAAGTGCGCGAATTCTACGATGGCGATTAATAATCGAAGAATTCGGACCTGAGATAAAATACATCAAAGGTGAAAAGAATATCGTCGCCGATACATTAAGTCGACTCAATATATTAACAGATGAAATAAATCTTAATGAGTTACCTGACCACTTTGTCACAAAGGACGACGAATTTCCATTATCTTATGGAAAGATTAATAGCGCACAGCAAAAAGATAAAAACCTGCTGGAACAAGCCGCTAAAGACACAGTCCACTATGGCATAGGTTCTTATCATGGGGGAGAAAGAACCGTTCGACTAATAACTTATAACCATAAGATCGCAATTCCGCAAGACCTGCAAAACCAGGTCCTAGCATGGTACCACACTATGTTATGCCATCCCGGCAGCACGCGAACCGAAGAAACTCTTCGGCAACATTATTGGTGGAATAGTATTCGCAAAGATGTGCGCAAGTTCGTAACGACATGCCACATCTGTCAAAAACAAAAAAAACAAAAGAAAAAGTATGGTCTGCTACCAATCAAAAAAGCAGAAGCAATTCCATGGGAACGCTTATGCGTAGATCTCATTGGACCATATCAACTAAAAACCATAAAGGGAAAACAAATTAAGCCGCTCAGATGCGTCACTATGATCGATCCAGCTACTAGTTGGTTCGAGATCGTAGAATATGACGACAAGCAAGCTATTACAGTAGCCAATATTGTCGAACAACATTGGTTAGCACGTTACCCGAGACCTAGTCTAATAAATATCGACCGAGGTCGAGAATTCATTGGACAAGAATTTGCCCGTATGATGGAAAAAGACTACGGCATTAAACGTAAAATAATAACTACACGTAATCCACAGGCCAATGCCATAATAGAAAGGGTACATCAGACCCTAGGCAATTTAATACGGTCAATGGACATACAAAAAGACCCGTATGTGGATGTTAACGATCCATGGAGTGGTATACTAGCGGCCGCAGCATATGCTATACGGTCTACGTACCATACTACGTTACAAGCCACACCCGGCCAACTAGTGTTTGGTAGAGATATGATTTTGAATCTTCAGCATAAGGCTGATTGGTTCGCCATCAAGGCACGAAAACAATCGATTATCAACAAAAATAATTATATCGAAAACAAAAAACGTACGTTTCATACCTATATAAAAGGAGATAGGGTACTATTAAATAAGAATAGCCCTAATAAATATGATACGCCCTATGACGGACCCTATAAAATACTACGAGTAAATACTAATGGTACGGTCAGAGTCAAAATGGGAGCGGTAACTGATACAGTAAACATAAGGAGATTAATTCCCTACCGCAGTTAATATCAGTAAACTATAATAAGATGAGAGCCAACAATAACTATGTTAGCTATTCTAATCATGGGGGAGAGTGCAATAGGCTGATACCAACAGCCATAGCTCCATTAAATAACCATGCAATTAATATAATAATTAGCTATGTGCAATAAAGGTTAGCTACCTATAGGGATTAAAGAGGAGACAAGGCCTACTTTAATCATATCTCTTGTCTTAGAGATGTTCCTTGAAAGTCTGTGAGGACTTTAAATGATATCGTAATTGGATGCCTCCTAAGGAGAATGGAGACAGATCAATAGTCTGAAACAAGA
>JALZUF010000297.1 GCA_023301785.1 Alphaproteobacteria bacterium
AAATGGGAAGTTGGAACGCAAGTGATGTTCAACACATTTGTGAATGACGAATTAGAATTACGATGCGGTAACGTGCCAATGTTCCGTGGTCCTGTGGGTCAGAAGTTGGGTAATGTTGCGGTGCAGATTGACCAATATATCCAAAAGAACGGTGAGGAGGATGACTATGACTTATGATGTTAGTTTACTTCTTGATGGATTAATCCTCGTTTTCTTATGCGTCACAATTTTTTATGCGGCGCGTTTGTCGTTATTCATGAAGACGTTTCGTGAAGGGCGCAGTGATATGCAGCGCCTCATCAAAGATTTAAGCATTACGATTGATAAAGCCGAAAGTTCTGTTGGTGTTATGAAAGAAAATGCACAAATAACGGAAGCAGGGCTTCGTGAGATTATTAACGAAGCGAAGTTTCTATCGGAAGAATTAAAGTTCATGAACGAGACAGGCGATAGTCTGGCCGATCGTTTGGAAAAATTGGCAGACCGCAATCGCGAGCTTGTTGACTTGATGGAAAGTTCTGGTGGGATAGGCACGCAAAAAATTATGCCATTCGAGCCAAGCGCACCTGCTCCGGCTCAGCCTGCTAAGAAAGCCGCACCGAAACAAAGCGTCGAAAGTTATGATCCTTTTGAGATTAGCGATTTTGACTTGAATGACTTAGATGGGGAAGCCGAAGATGATGATGAACATGATTTCTTAGCCTTATCAGATGGAGCCTATCGTAAAGAGGAAGCTGATCAGTTTTTCAAGCCTGTTGAGGAGCCACATCAATCCAAAGTGAATACGGATTCAAAGAGCAAGGTGCGCAGCTTTGCTATATTTGATCGCGATCACATTTCAGAAGCCGAAGATGATGAGTTGATGACGGATGTTGCCACAGATGATCAGCCAACAGATAAGCAGTTTCATAGCCGTGCTGAACAGGACTTGTATGAAGCGTTACAGCGTAAAAAGCGCGCCTTTGACAAAGAGTTAGAATCTGTTGAAGGTGACGAAGGTTTATCGTCTCAATCAATAAGTAAAAATGTATGAAGAAATTATCACGTTTAGGCATTTTACCCTTACTCGTCCTTGTCGCGGCGCTATCTTTTGGCGTTAGATTAGGGGACTTTGTTTCGGGTGTCTCAGACGTGCCGGGCAGTGCCAATGCACAAGAAAAAACGGCAGAACCGCTTGGTAAGCCGCCAGTAATGGCGAAAGCTGAAGGCGATACGCCCGCCGCTGAAGTTGACCCTAGTGTTTTACCTGCCGCGCCGACGATGGGCGGTGAGGACAGTGAAGCCATTGATTGGCGTGATTCAACGGAGAGTGAGTATGAATATACGACACTGAAGGTTGAATTATTTGAAGATTTAAAAAATCGTCGTCAAGAATTGGATCAACAAAAGCGCGAGCTTTCCGTGCGTGAAGCTTTGTTGAAAACAGCGGAAAAAGAACTGGATCAAAAATACCAAGAGCTTATATCGCTCAAGACCGAAATTGAATCGTTGCTAGTCACGCAAAGTGATGAGGAGCAAAAGCGTATCGTCAGCCTTGTTAAAATTTACGAAGGTATGAAGCCCAAAGATGCGGCGCGTATCTTTAATACGTTGGATTTGGATATCTTACTGGCGGTTGTCTCGCAAATGTCTGAACGTAAATCAGCGCCCGTTATTGCGTCTATGTCGCCAGAGCGCGCACGGACATTGACGACCATGCTGATGGATCAAAAATCTTTGAATGAAATTCAACAAAACCTAATACAGTAGAAGCTGTCGTTTCATGATAGACTATAAGCTATGAAGTTAAGACGCCGCAGACGCATTGAAGTAGATAGTTCCTCCTCGTCCAATACGGGCATGATGATGAATTTATCTTTGTTCATTATGTTGCTGGCATTTTTTATCGTTCTGAATTCCCTCTCTCAATATGAAGAGGCCAAGACAGCTAAGGTACAACGTAGTGTTGAGCTTGCCTTTGCGCAAGATGCGCGCCAAGAAGATTTTAGTCCGTCTGTATCTGAAGATGCGGCAAAGTCTGTGAATAATGGTGATACGTTTGAAAGGTTAGAGGCGCTCTTTGAATCTGAGATTGCTTCATTTGAAATGAGTAAAAGTACAGCGCAAGGTATCATGCAGGTCAAAGTGCCTTATGATAAATTTAAACAAGCCATCACAGCGTTAAACCAACAAGACTTAACGCGTAATCCAACACGATTTGAAACACGCGGAAATTTCTTTTTACCAACATTATCTTCATTGATGCGAACCAATATTGATGGAGCGCCGACACGTCTTGAAATATACCTTAATGCCGATGACAACCCTGCGCGGATACAAAATGTGAAGCCACGCGAGTTGAATGAGATTATTATTGATGCAGGTGTTTTTTCCAAAGCATTAGAAGCGCAAGGCGTGCCGCAAAAGCTATTAAATATTGGTGTTTCAAAAGGTGATCCTGATTTTGTCGATTTAGTCTTTAAGAAATACGAGCCGTTTTCCCCTGTTGCGAAAGTGGAGGCCGTTGATGGCTGAGGAAAAATCCGATTTAGTGAAACAGTTAGAAAACGAAGATGCTGAAAAAGCACCAGTTCGAACAATAAGGCGCTTTAACCGCCGCGCAGGTGACAATGCGAGCAGTAGTAGCAGTACATGGTTGGTGTCTTTTACCGATGTGATGGCGTTGATGTTGACGTTCTTTGTGTTGTTGTTTTCGATGTCTAATCCCAAGAAAGAACAGTGGGAGAAATTTACCCAAGAGGTGCAAGAAAATTTCAATCGATTTTACGGGCGCCCACTTAATCGGGCACAACAAGATGCGGTGAATATCAAAAAGATTAATTACTCGCGCGCATTAGATTTAAATTATCTAGAAGTGATTGTGAACAATCTGGTTGAAAAAGAAGAGTCTCTTAAAGATATTCAAATTATGCCAAACGGTAAAAACTTGATTATTTCCTTTCCTGATAATTTATTGTTTGATGTCGGCGAGGCCACGGTAAAAACAGAAGGCCAAAAAGCGTTATTTTCATTGGCTAGCGCTCTAACACGTATCAAGAATCGTATTGAAGTTGTCGGGCATACAGATCCACGCCCTGTGAATGATCCGCGGTTTCCATCAAATTGGGAATTGTCATTAACGCGTGCGGCCAATGTTGGTGCCGTTTTGGAAAATGTGGGTTATAAAAGACCCGTTACGATACGTGGGCACGCGAGCGCGCGTTATCAAGATTTGCCTACGACGATTCCTCTTCAAAAGAGATTAGACCTGTCACGGCGTGTAGACGTGGTCATTATGGAAGATGACGGTCGACCATTAAAGCTATTTGATATTGGGATACCTTAAATCCATAAAGAGTTTTCTTAATCCCTTGAAAAACTTATAAAATCTTGATGAAAACGCGTAAGGCTTTCTTGTTCTTTGATGGGCACTGTGGCAAGATTCATTTATGAAATTAATTCCATTTAGCAGGGCTTTGTTAGGGCTAACGCATATCATTTTATGCGCTGTTGTTTGTATGGTTTTGACGATGTTCACCATCGACGCGCACGCGCAGGATAAAGAGAATATTCGTGCGAGTAACAATACAGATTATTCTAGACTGGTTTTTGATTTGGGTGGCGGTATGTCTTATGACGTTGCCAAAAAAGACGCGTCCCTCGTTTTTAATTTCAGCAAGGCAGCGCAGACTAGTATTGCCAGCACGGAAGATATTACAAATATTGGCACGGTGAGTTTGCTGTCAGATGATCCTTTAAAAGTTTCTGTTCAGATCGCTAAGGATTCAAAATATAGGCATTTCAAAATTGGAAACCGTATCATTTTGGATGTTTATAATTCATCGGATGCGCCAAGTAGAACCGCCGCACCGAAAAAAGAAATGCCTACTAAAGTTGACGATGCTAAGGATGATCCGAAAACACCACCACCGTCTGAGGCTAGTTTGGAAGAGGAAAAACCTCAAGCGGATGCAGTTACTGATCTTGGGCGTGAACCATTTGTGATTACGGTTAGCGCAACGAAGAATGTTGGCTTGGCTGTGTTTGAACGGGCGGGATATTTATGGGTTGTGCAAGATAACCCCTCAGTAAAAGTACCACCAACTGTTTCGGGGCGTGGTAGTAAGGGCTTTCCAGATTTTGAAGAAGTTGAGATAAAAGCAGGGAAGGCATACCGTATGGCTTTACCTCAGCAGACGAATTTCTATGGCGAAGGCGGTGGCTTGTTATGGCGTATCATTATGAGTCCTAACCCGCGTAATAATTCAGCGTTAAAAATGGAGGTACGCGAAAGAAAAGTGGTTGATGGACTTGAGAGTTCTGTTTTTTGGCCGCTTAGAAATGCAGCGAAAGTTGTTGATGTGCGTGACCCCCTTATTGGCGATATCATAAAAGTTATCACTGTTGGTGATAGCGCGCAAACGATTGGGCCAGCGCGACAGTTTGTTGATATGCAACTCCTAAAATCGACGATTGGTGTGGCACTTGTTCCGCTTGTTGATGATTTGAAAATTGGCCTTAATGCAGATGGTGTTTCGCTTTCAACGCCTACTGGATTGGCGTTGTCACCAAATAGTGATACGGCGGCATTGAACATTAAGAACGATGTTCAAAAAGAAGATGACTATTTTGATGCCATGGAAAACCCACAAGACATGAGTCAGATTTTTGATTTTGGTCGTTGGGAAATGGGCGGTGCAAAATCATTAGATGAAAACCGCCGTATCTTGATGGTCGGTATCGCCAACACGCAATCGGCTACAAAGGTTGAAGATTTAATGACGTTGGCGAAGTTAAATTTAGCAAATGATCGTGGGCAAGAAGCGCTGGGGCTTCTCCGTGTGGCGGAACAAGAATTGCCTGGTATTGAATTAACTCCTGAATTTTTGGCGTTAAAAGGGGCATCAAATGTTTTGGCATCAAAGTTTGATGATGCGATTGAAGATTTAATGCAACCTGCTTTAGAGCAATATGATGAAATCAACTATTGGAAATCTGCTGCTTTGGCGGGACTAGAAGATTGGCAACAGGCAGGAAAAATGATGCCATCGCGCCTTGGTCTTTTGGATCAATACCCAACGCAAATTAAACAGCCGTTGGCGTTGAAAATGACTGAGACCGCATTGCGTAACGCAAGCCTTGCAACGGCGGAAGAGTTACTTGCGATG
>JALZUF010000298.1 GCA_023301785.1 Alphaproteobacteria bacterium
ACCCGTACCAGAAGATAATTTTTTCATCGCATTACTATAATTGCCTTCAAGCGTATTTAAGTTTTTACCGATAACTTCCATATCACCGACAAAGCCGGCAATTTTATCATAAAGTTGTCCGCCTTTTTTCGCGATTTCAATGGCGTTTTGATTTTGTAATACCAAACGCCATAGTGATGAAATTGTTTTTAACGATCCAAACAAAGTAGAAGGGCATACAATAGTCACACCCTTATCCCATGCGAAACTGTGAAGGTCACGATCATGTTGCAAGGCAACCATATACGCATATTCAATTGGTAAAAACATTAAGACAAAATCGGGTGTACCCGTCACTTGATCTGTCGATTGATATTTACGCTTTTCTAAATCTTTAACGTGTTGGCGAACAGAAGCCAAAAATTGTTTCAAATGTATAGCCTTCGCCGCTTCGTCTTGTTCACTGTTCCAACGTTCATAATGGGTCAGCGAAACTTTTGAATCAATAATAACGTGCTTATCATCTGGTAATTTCACGATAACATCAGGCTTCAAAGCTTGCCCTGTTTCAACGTGCTTCATGCCCATACCTGCGCCTTGGGTTATATAATTGACGTCTTTTACAAGGCCAGCATTATTTAAAATGCTTTCTAAGATAATTTCCCCCCAATCCCCTTGGGTTTTGCTGTCACCTTTTAGTGCATTGGTCAGGTTTTCGGCTTGGAGTGTGATTTTATCATTGGCCTGAACAATAGATTTAATTTGTTCGTTCAAGGCAAATTGTTCATTGGCTTGCTTACCAAACGAGTCATTCACTTTCTTTTCAAAGTCTTTCAACTTGTCTTGAAGGGGATTTAAAAGATGGCCTAAGCTTTCTTGATTAACTTGTTTGAATTTGGTCGATTTATCATCAAAGATCTTATGCGCTAAATTTTCGAATTGTTTTTCAAATAATTTTTCATCTTCTTTGCGCGTGTTCATTTGCTCAACTAAAGAAGTTTTTTCGGCTTGGGTGCGTGCCAGTTCTACTTGAGATAATTCAAGCTTTTCTGAGATAATGCGTTTTTCATGCTCAATTTTATCAAATTGTTGGTCTTGTTGCGCTTGGCGATCATTTAAAACACTATTTTGGCTACGAAGGCCTTTGAATTGACGTGACCACCAAAAGAATATGAGACCCGCAATCAACATACCCGCAATCGCCCCAATCAAAAGTGAAAGAGGTTCAAACGGTATATCCGCCAGTGTTAGTGCATTTGTTTTTGTGATATCATCCATAATAGTTCCAACAATAGAACAGATACCATGCCACATACAATAAAAAATAAAACTCTCTCACAACGCGGAAATGCTATGATTTATGTGCTTATTGCGCTGGCATTATTCGGGTTTTTAACAATGACCTTATCCCGCTCCAATGATCAAGCCGATGGACAAGATATTGATGATGAGCAGGCCGCGCTTTATGCAACAGAATTAATCGAATATGTGGCCAGCGCACAAAATGCAGTTGATATGATGGTTGCCAGTGGATCAGAGATTAATGATCTCAATTTTGTTAATCCAACCAGTGTAGGATTTAACACAACACCTCCCAAACATTATAATAAAGTTTATCATCCCCAAGGTGGGGGACTTAGCTATAAAGGCAATAGTTATGACGAAGCTTTTTTTTCAGGTGGCACACGTGGATGGCAAAACATGACAGTTACAAATGTTGAATGGACGTCGACACCAGCACACGATATCATTTTTACTTTTATGGATATAAATCCTAAATTATGCGCTTATATAAATAAGAAGATTACAGATTCTATCATCATACCAACAAGTAACGCGGTGTCATTTAATTCGCTATTTAGAGAGAATGCTTCTGGAACGCCTGTAGACTTCATAGTTGCTGATTGTGCAAATTGTGAAGGTTTTCCTTCTTTATGTATATCAAACTCAACTGCGACACAGTTCCATTTTTATAATATTATCGCAGCGCAGTGATAATGGCACGAAACTCTGCTATGCCCTTATTTTTCAAAGCGCTTGTTCTGTGAAAATGCGGGTGTGCCGCGACGTGTTTTTTCAAATTGGCTTTTAAATCATTTTCAATTTTTTCAATTTCATCTTTTTTCGACTTATCGCATTTGGTTAAGATAATTCGATAAGAAACTGCGGCGTCATCCAACATTGTCATGAGGTCTTCATCGCTATCTTTCATGCCATGGCGACCATCAACCAAAATAAAAACCATACGTAAATTTGGACGCCCACGAAGGTAGCGTTTGATTAAGCGATTCCATTTCTCACGTGTTGTTTTTGACACTTTCGCATAGCCATACCCTGGCATATCGACCAAATACATCGGGCTGCCCCCGTCTGTTCCTTTTAAGTCAAAGAAGTTAAGCTCAGACGTACGTCCTGGCGTGTTTGATGTACGCGCCAATGTGGAACGCCCCGTTACAGCATTGATCAATGATGATTTTCCAACGTTTGATCGACCTGCAAAAGCAACCTCGTTTCGGTCTGCATCAGGAAGCTGCTCTAACCCCGCAACACCCAAAACAAAATCACAAGGGCCAGCAAATAAAAGACGCGCTTCTTCTAATTCTTTGTCTGTAAATTCTGGTTCATCTGACATCAGATTACTTTTTCTTTTTAGATTTTTTTGGTTTTGGCTTCGTTACTTTTTTAGGTGGTGTTGGTGGTTCATCATCCCCTGACAGTGCCTCCTCAATTTTTTCACTCGCCACTTGTGCTTCAGGATGGATGCCATCAACGGGTTCCATTTCCTTATCTTTATTACGCCCTAAAATATTACCAATTAAATCAACTTCAACGCCCATGCGTTTCATGATGATGTATTGTTGAATTGTTGCGAACAAGTTATTGAACGTCCAATAGATCACAAGACCTGCGGCAAAGTTTGCCAAGATCACCGTCATAATCCACGGGATCAACGCAAATAATTGCGCCTGCATTTTATCAGCGGGCGGTGGTGACAACTTACGTTGCAACAACATCGTGATCAGCATAAAGATCGGCCATATACCAATAGATAAGAAGTCTGGCCCATCCCAAGGCAGCAAGCCAAACAGGTTCCACATACTGGTTGGATCAGGCATTGATAAATCCTGAATCCAGCCCACGAAGGGCGCGTGGCGCATTTCGATTGTGTTAGACAGCACTTTAAACAATGAGAA
>JALZUF010000299.1 GCA_023301785.1 Alphaproteobacteria bacterium
AAATTTTAAAAGGCGGTCAAAGGGACAAGAAAATATAGTTACTTTCTTTTTTAGTTACCAATAACTTGGTACCCACAGTATAACTAAGCTCTCCTAAGTTTTTAGGGGAGCTTTTTTTATAGAAATAAAAATTCTCAATAGATATAAAATGCGTTCGATGCTAAATTCATATCTTCAAAGGATATAACCATGGATCAATATTACTTCTTCGCAGCAGCGGTTGTCGCGCTGGCTACTTTTCGTTATGCCACTTACTTTTATACAATCTATAAGGGCGAGACGAAGCCGCACGCTTTTACGTGGTTGCTATGGGGTGCGGTCACGGGCGTTGGCACCATCGCTCAGTTTGAACTTAACGCGGGGCCAGCGGCTTACGCATTGGCGTTTGTATCTATCACGTGCTTCTTGATTGCAGTGCTGGCATTTTTCATTGGTGAAAAGGATTACACAAAAACCGATTGGGCGGCGCTTATTATATGCGCGCTCGCCATTCCCGTTTGGCAAATTACACAAAATGCGCTGGTCGCTTTGGCGATCATCATGACGATTGATTTCCTCAGCTACTGGCCAACTATTCGTAAATCATATTACAAGCCTGATACAGAACCACCCATATCCTCATTTTTCGCAGGTCTGCGTTATTTCCTAATGCTGTTCGCGATCCCTGATCCAACGTGGGAAAACATGATGTACCCTGTTTTTCTTATGCTCGCCGATTGGGGCTTTGCGGTTTATATCATCATACGCCGCGCCCAAATGGGCTTCCCTCTGCATGAATACTCAAAGAGGTTGAAGGATAATATTCCTATAAAATAAAGAGTATTTATGCTATTTTAAGGGTATGCCCAAATATATAAACACATCAAAAAGTGATCCATATTATCAAATAAGCCGTCATGTTGATAAACAGGAAGACACCCCACCCCTAAAATCTGGAACGAACAAACTAAAGGATCCAGATTCCTTATATACAACAATGGGTTACAAGGGGCTCAAAACATCAAAACCGCTATTTCTCAAAATATTTAGGCACAATAAACGCCTCATTATGAATATTTTATCAATGACAGGGACAAATAAATTCGCTATACCCCATACCAACAGTCATTATCAGGTGTATACCAAAGCGTAATAGAGGAATAAAAATGAGTACCGTTAGCTATAAAGACCTAGGCGAAGATTTCTTAAATGAGTTTGATTCATACGACGAGCACGAACAAGTGCGCCGCTTCGAACTCGATGATGGTCAAGGTAATATGATCGTTGCTTTCATCGCGGTACATAACACAAATCTTGGCCCGTCTTTGGGTGGTTGTCGTATGCGACCATACGCCAGCGAAGCCGAAGCGATTAATGACGTGCTCAGATTATCACGTGGCATGACGTATAAAAATGCAGTGGCAGGTTTGCCGTTGGGCGGTGGTAAAGCCGTTATCATTGGCGATTACCGCACACAAAAAACAGCCGAGATGATGCAATCTATGGGCGCAGCCGTTGAAACATTAGAAGGCGCGTATGTCACCGCCGAGGACAGTGGCTCATCCGAAGAAGACATGGTTGAGATCGCCACAGAGACCAGCCACGTCACAGGACTTCCTCCAGAAATGTTAGCAGGTAGTGAGTATGGTGAGCTGGGTGGAAACCCATCACCATTAACGGCTCTGGGTTGTTTCCACGGTATTAAATCAGCTGTTGAATTCCGCTATGGCGGTAAGAAAACATTAGCCGATATGACGGTTGCAATCCAAGGGGTTGGCGCTGTTGGTTTGGCACTCGCCAAGCTTCTTAAGCAAGATGGCGCAAAACTTATTGTGACAGACGTGAATGAAGAGGGGCTTGAGCTTGCGAAAAAAGAATTAGGTGATATTGAAATCGTTACCCCTAACGAGATCTTTGCCGTTGAAGCAGATATCCTTGCGCCATGCGCGATGGGCGGCGCTTTGAATGATGATACAATCGCGCAATTAAAAGTTGAGATTATCGCAGGCGCGGCAAACAATATGTTGCTCAAGCCACACCATGATAAAATGCTGATGGATAAAGATATTCTTTACGTACCTGATTACGTGATTAATTCTGGCGGTGTGATCTGTGTGGGCTACGAATATTTCAGAAAATCTGATTACAACCCACAAGACTTTAATATCGAGCGCGGTGCCATGGTTGCTCACGTTGAACGTATTGGTCAGATTGTGACTGACATCATCACAATGGCGCAAAATCAAAGTAAGCCAACGGGCGAAACGTCTGATTTAATCGCTGAGGAAAAATTCCTTAAAGGTGCTGCGTTGTCTCATGATAATGATGACGATTCTACTTCAGAAGATCATTCCAGTTTTGCTGCAAATGGCGGTACGCAATTGGTTCAGTAAGCGCATACAGCGTATTGTCTCGCTGTAATGTCTGACTTTTATCACGCGCAAATGGAGCAACCTTAAACTGCGCTTCGCTACCCGCTAAATGCGGTGTGATATTACCAAGCGGTAACGTAAATTTCACCCCGCCGTAAATGTTTGTTTTATCATTATAAAATCCGCGTTCTTCTTCGTTTGAAACAGTTAAAAAAGCATCCAATTTAGCATCATTTTTAAACGTATTTTGAAGCCCAAAAGTTGCGCCTAAATCTTCATCTAAATATTGACCAATTTTGGAATAAAACGTCGTCATTGTATTTGGTAATTCGTAATAAAGATTCAAATGACCAGTAAATTTCTCTTCATCTTCTAAACCTAAATTTAGAGATGAATCAGAGTCTCGTTTACGCGTTCTCCAACTTTCTGCGCCAATCGCGAATGTCTTTCCAAATGGTCGATACAAAATTTCACCACCAAATCCAGCAATCATTTCTTCTAAAAATCCTGCGCTTAAGCCAACGTGAATATCTTGTGAAATGCTATAAAGCCAAGACGCATAAGCACGATTAAGCGCAAATCTATTGGCCGCAAAACTGTCTTCATTGCCACGAATTGTATTGGTTCTTAACGCTCGGAAATCACGAATGGAGCTTATGTTGTCAGTAAGATTAACTTGTGGTTCTGCTGTTATATGAACACCAAAAGGAAGTGATTTTTCGAACTTTAATGCGGCAGAACTACGATATAAAACATCTGAGTCTTCTTCTGCTAAGCTAATTTGGTTTTTAAAGATGAATTTGGGCAATAAGCTTTTAGATTTATGTCCTAAGAAATGACTTAAAATAGATTGCTTATTTTTATCAGGTTTAGAAAAGCTTAAATCATGCCAAACTTCTTCGGCGCTGCTTTGGTGCGTTAAAAGGCTTCGTTCTAAATCACGGCGGATAATAGTAACTTTTGGGCCTTTTAAGTTTTTATGTGTCAGGTTAAGACCAATTTCTTCTTCGCCTATCGGAAGTGCGTTTGCTATCTCACGCGCTTTATAACCAATTTGTATTGGTGTTGAATGATCCATATTAAGAGACAGAAAATTGGACAATATCTGTGATTGTTCTATCTCTTTTCTCGGAAAATTAAGGTCAGGTTTCTTTACTTTCGGTGCTTTACGACCAAACCAGTTTTGTAAACCGCCTTGAAGCGATAAGCGCGCCATAACACTTTCAAAGCCAGTTGTGCCAATTGAGATGTCGGCTTGCTTAAAGGGCTTATAGTTGACGGCAATCGAATATGGATTAGGAGCCTTAAATTGCGCATTTGCGGCTTGTTCAATATCATAGTCAAAACCACCATAATCAGCTTTAAGCGATAATCCTTTCATTGGCGTAAAATATTCAACGCCGCCAAAGAAGCCAATTTTTTCACCCGTAAACCAATCACCAACGTTTGATCCGTTGGAGTCGTTATGGTCGCGCCTGACATCAAAATGAGATCCCAAAGCCGCAAATGGATTTCGAATATGTCCTTCACCCGCCAATCGTCCCCAAGCAACGCCGCCAGTAAAGTCAAAATTATGGTGACGTTTTGAAAGAGTAATATACTCGGATGAGGTACGAGAATGACCAATCGCGGAATCTATGCCAAAGGCAACACTTGGTTTTTTAGAACTTTCTTCCTGTAAGCGTAATTTAAAATCAAGCGCGGGATAAAGCGCACGTTGTGGCTTCGCGTATTTTCTCTCAACAGATTGACGAACATTAATGTAAAGTGGTTGAGCGATTTGGAAGCCAATAAAGCCATGAGTGTAAGGCTCGTTATAACTGATACCAACGCGCGTTATACCTATATCATCCATCCTTGCAGAAGGGATATTGTTGAGCCCTAAATTGCCTAAATTATTAGGCGAGCTATCGGCAAAAGCAGGGTGCATGAATCCCATCGCAACAACCAAAAGGCTGAAAACATGAACAGTGATTTTTATTTGTAGGCGGCATAAAGATATTATGCGCATGTTGGGTGTGCTCCCTTTGTCTCAGTCTTGGTATATTCGCCAATTAAGTCAAAGGGTTATCCGTGGTTACCCACACCTCAAAGGTGTTTGCATTTAAGGCGAACTGCTGTAATTTATAACTATGGATTATGATTTATGCGTTATTGGTGGTGGAATAAATGGCAGCGGCATCGCGCGTGATGCGGCGGGGCGTGGCTTGAAGGTGCTATTGGTTGAAGCGCAAGATCTGGCTAGCGCAACATCCTCGGCGAGTACCAAGCTTGTTCATGGTGGTCTGCGCTATCTAGAGCATTATGAATTTCGTCTCGTGCGTGAGTCATTGAAAGAGCGTGAAGTTCTTTTAAAAAGCGCGCCGCATATTATTTGGCCGATGGATTTTATTCTGCCGCATGATGAAAATTTGCGCCCTTATTGGATGATCAAAGCAGGCTTACTTTTATATGATTTCCTTGGAGGGCGTAAGAAGCTTAAAAAATCGGAGGCGCTTGATTTTGGCGTGTCTGACTTGGCGGATCCTTTGGAAGATAAATATGAACGTGGTTTTATCTATTCTGATTGTTGGGTAGAAGACGCGCGGCTTGTTGTGCTGAACGCAATGGACGCGTATGAGCGCGGTGCGACCGTGATGCCGCAAACGGCGTGTATGGGATTAACACCATCACGCGATCAAGATTCATGGCAAGTGAATTTACAAAATATGCTGAATGGTGATCAGTTCACTATTTCTGCCAAAATGGTAGTGAATGCGGCAGGGCCATGGGTGCGCAGTTTGCTTGATGGTTCTGCAATCACAACCGAAGAGGCAGGTGAGTACACACCGAATGTACGCCTTGTGAAGGGCAGTCATATTGTGGTGCCACGCTTATATGAAGGTGAGCAAACGTTTATTCTGCAACAACCTGATGGACGTATTATTTTCACTATCCCGTATGAAAAGCATTATACCTTAATTGGCACAACCGACGTTGCGCACGAAACTGATCCATCATTGGTCGCGATAGATGAAGGTGAGATTGAGTATCTTTGTGAAGCGGTGAATAGATCATTGAAGAAAAAGATATCAGCAGAAGATATTGTGTGGACGTATAGTGGCGTGAGATCGTTGGTGGATGACGGTAATGCAAATGCTTCTAAAGTCACACGCGATTATAAATTATATGTTGATGAACGTCATGGACCACCAATTTTATCTGTCTTTGGTGGTAAAATCACAACGCATCGCGAATTGGCAGAAGATGTTTTGTCTCGCGTTTCAACATTCTTTGAAGATAAGAAATTAAAGCCATGGACGGAAAACGCTTTTTTCCCTGGCGGCGATATTCCCAACGGTGATTTTGAACAATTTGTAACGGATCAATCAGAAAAATATGCTTTCTTACCTGATGCATACGTTAGGCGTTTGGCACGTGCCTATGGAACGCGCATGAAGGCAATCTTAGGGAGTGCAACAGAGATCGAAGATTTAGGCATTCATTATGGTGATGATATCTATGAAGCAGAAATGCTGTATTTAATAAAATATGAGTTCGCACATACGTTAGAAGATATTCTATGGCGCCGTTCAAAGTTAGGCCTGCATATTAGCGCAGAAACATTTGAGAACTTACAAAATGGTTTTAATGCGATTGCGATGAAAGCCAACATGGAAGAGGAGCGTTATAAAAATGCCGCCGCTTGATAGCTCTCCTGCAGGTCAGACAATCTTGGCCATTGACCAAGGCACGACAAGCTCGCGCGCAATTTTATTTTCGAAAGAAGGTCAGATTTTATCCATTCAGCAAAAGGAGCTGACGCTTTTTTATCCTGAAAAAGGATGGGTGGAGCAAGATGCGAATGATATATGGCATGATACGAAATGGGCGATTGATCACATTGCAGATGAGACCAATGTTGAAAACATTGCCGCCATCGGTATTACCAATCAACGTGAGACGACTGTTTTGTGGGACAAAAAAACAGGTGAGCCCGTTTATAACGCGATTGTTTGGCAAGACCGTAGAACGGCAGATTATTGCGCTAAGCTGAAAGACGCTGGTGAAGAGGAAGCGGTTACGCAAAAGACAGGCTTGCTGCTTGATCCATATTTTTCCGCAACAAAAGTTAAATGGATATTGGATAATGTAGACGGTGTTCGCGAACGCGCCGAGGCGGGCGATGTATTATTTGGCACCGTCGATTGCTATTTACTGTGGAAATTAACAAATGGCGTGGTTCATACAACCGATGCAACCAATGCGTCACGCACGATGATTTATAATATCCGCGAGCAAAAATGGGATGAAGATTTGCTGGCACTCTTTGATATTCCTGCGTGTATGTTGCCGAATGTGAAGAATAATTGTGATGATTTTGGTGAGACCATATTAGATGGGCATACGCTGAAAATTACGGGTATGGCGGGCGATCAACAGGCGGCGAGTATTGGTCAGGTTTGTTTTGATAAGGGGATGGTTAAATCTACTTATGGTACAGGTTGCTTTGCTTTGATAAATATTGGTCATGAGTTCAAAGCTTCTAAAAATAAATTACTAACCACCATCGCGTATCAATTTGATGGCAAAGTTACCTACGCCGTTGAGGGTGCAATTTTTGTTGCTGGCGCGGCGATACAATGGCTACGTGATAATTTAGAATTTTTTGATGATGCCGCCCAAAGTGAAAAACTGGCCCTAAGTGTGGCTGACAACAATGACGTTTATTTCGTGCCAGCCTTCACAGGATTGGGCGCGCCCTATTGGGAGCCAAATGCACGGGCGGCCATTACAGGCCTCAGCCGTGAAAGCACAAAAGCGCACATCACACGCGCGGCTTTAGAGGCGCAAGCTTACCAAACACATGATTTATTAGATGCGTTCAAACAAGACACGGGGTTTGAAATTAAAATCTTGCGTATCGATGGTGGGCTGGCAAACAATAAATTCATGTGTCAGTTCTTAGCGGATATTTTAAACGTGCAAGTCGAGGTGCCAGAGGTTGTTGAGACAACAGCGTTGGGCGCGGCTTATCTTGCGGGGCTTCACGTTGGCCTTTATAAGGATTTTGACGATATCGCACAAAACTGGAAGATTGCGGAAACCTACAAACCCAATATGGATGACGAAACGCGCACAAAATATCTGGCACGTTGGAAACAAGAAGTCGCCCGTGTTTTGCACGCTTAAGAGATTGCCGTATTCTTAAATTCTAATAATTGTTGTTTTCTATAATGAAGTGTATCATAAGCTTAGTTTAAACGCAGAAATCACAGTTACGGAAGAGATGTTATGGATACAAGAAATGAGCAGATAGACTTTTTACGGTTTGCGGGCTTGGTTATAATAATATTCGCACATGTTTCTGCCCCTAAGATCTTACTTATGCCAGGCGCTTTTGCTGTGCCTTTGATGGTGGTCGTTTCTGCGATGTCTTATCTTTTGTCTGAAGGTAAAAATAAAAGCTATATGACTTATTTCTGGAGCCGTATTAAGAGGCTGATTTTGCCGACTTGGTGCTTTTTGATCTTATATTTTGCGGTAATTTATTTCTTTAAAATAGAGTATAGTGAGCTTAATTTCAGCACGGTCTTGGAAACCTTTTTCTTATTAGATGGAATAGGATATGTTTGGATTATAAGAGTGTTTCTCTTAGTCGCTCTCGTTGCCCCTTTTCTAGTAAAGTTCAACAACAGCTTTAAAAGTGATAGTAAATATTTACTCACATTATTGGGGCTGTTTGCACTGCATTCTATTATGCTGTTTTTTACTGAGGAGTTAAGAGGCGAGGGTGTTTATAAATACGCCTCATATATTATTGATTATATCATTCCCTACTCATTAATTTTTGCCTTTGGACTGCGCTTTCAAACGCTTAGTCTTAATACGCTAAAAACCATTGCACTGCTTTGCCTCTTGGGTTCCATAGCATTGGGAACTTTTTATTATCTTAGTTATGATGAGCTGAAATCATTTTTTCACTATAAGTTTCCGCCGCAGGCATTTTATTTATTCTATTCAATATTTGGCGTTATCGTCACCTATATCTTAAGTGGATATATCTGGCCGATTATAAAAAATATAGGAGAATTAAGAAACGTAGTACTTTTCATGGCGAGAAATTCTCTATGGATATATTTATGGCATATTCCCATTGTGACGTTTCTAAGTAGTAACTTTATTTTTGAATTTTTTGTGACGTTGGTTGGCGCAAGCTTGATCACGTATATTCAAGTCAAATTTATCAATGACGTGATGTGCCCCCGTATACAGAATGACAAGCTTAAGTATAATCTTAAGGTTATATTTAGAGGGTAAGGTATAGGTCCTTAAGCGTGCACATTGGCAAAAAATCATCAAATCCCATGGGCGCTTAGTTTTGAGGGGTGTTGGAATGATAAAATGGTGCCACGAGGGGGAACCGAACCCCCGACCTCGTCATTACCAATGACGCGCTCTACCACTGAGCTACCGCGGCTAAATTGTCCTTAAAAGCTTAAAAAGCTTCAATAACATGCGCAAACTATAATATTTTTGCTTTCCTGTCACGCATCAATTGCCTATAGTTTCTCCTTAATTTAAGAAGTTTCGTAAATTCGAGGAAAGGCCGAGAATAGCTATGTCTGACAGCCAGCATGCACAGGAAAAAGCAGCCAAACGTGCAAACGCCCTGCGTGATAATTTGAAGAAGCGTAAAAGCTTTATCAAAGAGAGCAATGAAGCGGCCTTATCCAAAAAAAATAAAGTAGCCGTCGGTGGCGGTACTGAAGAAGAAGCGTTGAAAGACGAGTAAGTCTTTTGCAGAAAGTAATTAAGAGAAAATAATGCAAAATTTAAAAACAGATAAAGAAGAAGCGGTTCAACATATGCCTGGTATTATGCCAGATCATTGGATCAGAGAGCAGGCGCTTAATCACGGAATGATCGAACCGTTTGTTGAAAAGCAAACAGCAGAAGGTAAAATTTCTTATGGACTATCATCGTTTGGATATGATTCTAGATGTTCTGATGAATTTAAGATTTTCACCAATGTTGATAACGCGATTGTTGACCCAAAGAATTTTAGTGCCGACAGCTTTGTTGATCGTCAAACAGATGTTTGTATCATCCCACCAAACAGTTTTGTTTTAACGCGTTCCGTTGAATATTTTCGTATTCCTAAAGATGTGCTGGTTGTGTGCTTGGGTAAAAGCACGTATGCGC
The DNA here is from genome assembly GCA_023301785.1 of Alphaproteobacteria bacterium. Taxonomy (GTDB): domain Bacteria; phylum Pseudomonadota; class Alphaproteobacteria; order Micavibrionales; family Micavibrionaceae. Next base: position 9,537 of record JALZUF010000299.1, read on the forward strand.
GTTGCGGCCTAATCGTAAACGTAACACCGCTGGAACCAGGTTGGGAAGGGCATGTTACGTTAGAGATTTCGAACACAACACCGCTTCCAGCAAAGGTTTACGCGAATGAAGGCGTAGCGCAGTTCTTGTTCTTTAAGGGATCAAGTGATTGTGAAGTCACCTATGCGGATCGTGCAGGAAAATATATGGGTCAAAAAGGTGTGACCTTACCAAGAATTAAAAAATAAGGTTAAGAGAATGAGCGTAGTCCCAATGACAAAAGAAGAAGCTGTTACTGAACAATCAGGCATGGATAAAATGCGTGTGACAGGGGGGGGTAAATTAAATGGCTCTATAAAAATCAGTGGAGCGAAAAATGCCGCGTTGAAACATATGTGCGCTTCTATTCTGACGGATGAGCCATTTATCTTAAAGAATATGCCAACAAGTTTGCGTGACGTGAAGTTTTTAACGCAAGTGTTACAGCAGTTGGGTGTCGAAGTTGATTTAGATCATGATAAGAAAATCGCTAAGCTGCATGCCGCAGAGATTACATCACACGTTGCCCCGTATGAGTTGGTCCGTAAAATGCGTGCGAGTATTTTGGTATTAGGGCCGCTTTTGGCGCGTCATGGAAAAGCGGATGTGTCGTTACCGGGCGGTTGTTCAATCGGTGGACGCCCTGTTGATCTCCACCTTAAGGGTCTTGAGGCGATGGGTGCCATTATTGAGCTTGAGGGTGGCTATGTGAAAGCGCATGTGCCGAATGGTCGTTTAAAAGGGGCAGAAATTAACTTTCCATTGGTATCTGTTGGGGCGACTGAGCACTTGATGATGGCGGCGACGTTGGCGGAAGGTGAAACAGTTCTTAAGAATGCCGCTCGTGAGCCTGAGATTGTTGACCAAGGTGAGGCGCTGATTAAGATGGGCGCGAAGATCGAAGGTCTGGGGACGTCTGAAATTAAAATCATAGGCGTTGAGAAATTGAATGGAGCGACACACAATGTTGTTGCTGATCGTATTGAAACGGGAACTTATATGTGCGCCGTTGGCTTATGTGGCGGCGAGCTTCGTTTGCAAAATACACGCCTTGATTTCCTCTCTGCGTTGATCGCACCACTCAAAGAAGCGGGTATGATTATCGAGCAAGAAGGTGATGACATCGTTGTAAAGCGTAACAAGGCTAAAATTAAAGGCGTTGATATTATGACGGAAGCTTACCCAGGGTTGGCGACAGACCTGCAAGCGCAATTTATGACGATGCTGACCCTCTGTGATGGCGCAGGGATGATTAGTGAAACGATCTTTGAAAACCGTTTCATGCACGTGCCAGAGCTTTGTCGTATGGGCGCGAATATTACCGTTAAGGGTAATTCCGCGATTATCCGCGGCGTCGATCAGTTAAAGGGTGCAGAAGTTATGGCGACAGACTTACGTGCGTCTGTAGCGATGGTTCTGGCTGGCTTGGTTGCCGAAGGGGAAACAATTATTAGCCGTATTTACCACCTTGATCGTGGCTATGAAAACATCGTCGATAAGCTGACGGCCGTTGGCGCAAAGATTGAGCGCATTAAATAATTTCTTCTAACTCTTTGTCATAGAGTTGTGGTACGAAGCATGAAAACCTTAAACAAGAGAGAATAACCCTCTTTAAACAGGCTGAGGTTGATTTATTATATAAAAGCCCGTATAAGAAGAGCATATTGAAACAACGAATTACGAAAAAATTAAATGGCTAAAGAAGACTTACTTGAATTTAAAGGTGTAGTAACCGAGATTTTACCAAACGCAATGTTCCGTGTGAAATTAGAAAATGACCATGAAATTTTGGCACATGCCGCAGGTAAGATGCGTAAGCACCGTATTCGTGTTCTTCAAAATGATACTGTTGTTGTTGAAATGACACCTTACGACCTGACAAAAGGTCGCATTATTTTCCGCGAAAAATAATCAAAATAAATAATCAGTTACATACTGAAGTTATTATATTGCTCAAAAGAGTCGTAGTAGTCAGCTCTGTCTAGAACTTGATTTGCGTACCCTTTGGCCGCCGCACGGTTCTGTCTGATAACTTGTGTATTCTCTGATTGCCCTGTCATGGCATGGAATTTGGCACCTGGTAGACCCATTGGATCAATAGTGTGCCATGTAACGCCGCCACCGTCTTCACCGCTACCTTCGGCAGCTTCACGGAAAACAGGCTCGACATGCTCTTCCAAATGCTCGGAAGCATTTTTGAAGGCGTTTATTGTAAGCTTCGCCCAATGTTGCAAACTATTTTTAATCATTACAGTTCCATAAAAATTATATCAATCGTTTAGAAATACGCAGATACACTTGATTGCGTTAAATATGCATCTAAATCCTGTAAAAGTCAATATCACGGACGATTTCGGCTATTTACGCACAAATATTTTGTTATTTCGATATTTTACGCTTAAAGTGCTGAAATGAAAGAAAATTCTAACTTAGTATTGGCCTCTGCTTCACCGCGTCGTGTTGAGCTTTTGGCGCAAATTAATGTGATTCCCGCGCAAATTTTACCTGCAGATGTTGATGAATCGCGCTTGAAAAACGAGAAATTAAAAGATTTAGCGGTTCGTTTGGCTGTTGAGAAGGCGCAAAAGATACGTGAAACGCAAAGGGATGCCTTTATTTTGGCGGCAGATACCGTGGTCGGCGCGGGGCAAGTTTTGCTCGATAAGACCGAAACGAGGAAAGAGGCGTTGGCTTGTCTTAAGAAATTATCAGGGAGACGTCACCATGTGCATGGTGGAATTGCATTGATATTACCCGATGGTTCGGTGCGTCAAAAATATTGTAATACGCTTGTTCAATTTAAACCGTTATCGGATATGGAGATTGAGGCCTATTTAGACAGTGATGAATGGCAGGGCAAAGCGGGCGGTTACGCCATCCAAGGCTTTGCGGGTAGCTTTATCAAATATATGACAGGATCATACAGTAATGTTGTTGGATTATCGCTTTATGATACAATGCAAATATTGAAAAGCGCGGGCTTTTTCAAAAATTAGTCTAAGTCCCATACAACAAAGGACATCTTTTGGATATTTTAATTGATGAAATGGAAGGCAGCCTTTGGGTTGCTACAACAAAAGCGAATCAACTGCATGGCTTGGAGATTGATCCTGCGGATGAAGAGGTGCGCTGGGGTTCAATTTATTGGGCGAAAGTAACCAAGATCGATAAAGCAATGGATGCCGCATTCGTCAGCCTTGATGGCGATAACACAGGCATATTGCACAACGCAGACCTTAGGCTATTTGATAAAAAAGGTATGCCCACCGATAATAAAGAAATCGCAATAGGTAAACGCATTAAGACGGGTGACTATTTGGTTGTACAGGCTAAGAGTGGCTATCTTCCTAGAATAGACAGTATGGATGTTGCGATTGAAGATAAATCTCCGCGTGTCAGTATGAATATTACATTGCCTGGGCGGTATCTAATTTTCTCACCGATGATGGAAGAAAATAGAATCTCTAAACGCATCATGGATAAGAAACGTCGTAAGCAATTAACGAAAATGCTCAATAACGTTGCTGATATTAATGGATGTATTTTACGCGCAGCGGCCGCGGATGTTCAAACGGATATTCTTATTCGTGAAGGCACAATCTTGAAAGAGATTTGGGATCGTTTACAAGAATTTTTGACGGGGGAGGAAGCCTGTCTCATCATGGAAGGCCCCGATGCCGTGCAACGAACATTAAGCGACCAAGCCGGTATGGTGATTGATTCCATCGAGGTTGTGACAATGGAGCGTTATCAAGAGGTGGAAGAATGGTGTGAGATTTATGCGCCTGATCTTGTAACAAAAGTTGAGCCTGTTGAATTGGATAATCAAGAGCTTGATTTAGGGTTGTTCGAATTCCGCGATGTTTTGGATCAAATCGAGGATTTGTTTCAAATTTATGTCCTGCTTCAAAATGGAGGTAATATCATTTTGCAAGATACGGCGGCGTTATGCGCTATTGATGTAAATAGAGGCGGTGATACGCGCTCTAATGTCGTTGTGAATATCGAGGCGTTGAAAGAAATCGCCCGTCAAATCCGCCTACGTAACATGGGCGGCATTGTCATCGTTGATTTGCTTAAGATGAAGAATAAAAAGGAAAAAGATAAGGTATTAGAAGCGCTTAAGGACATCGTTAATGAGGACCCGTGTACGGTTCAGGTTCATGGCCTCACTAATTTAGGCCTTGTTGAAATAACCCGTCACAGGCGCACACCTGCCCTTCAAGACCGTTTGGATATGGTTTTAGAATAAAGGGCTATAAAAAACTCTGTATTTTGATGATGTTATCTTTATTAAAGGCTAGACAGGCCTATCAGATTATTTTATAAGCTAAGCGATCATAACGCTTGTTATGAATTACCACACGGTTTGCCCGGGTAGCTCAGTGGTAGAGCAGAGGACTGAAAATCCTCGTGTCGAAAGTTCAATTCTCTCCCCGGGCACCATTTTTTCAACTTAGTGAGTTTTTTGATGAGTTTAGATAGTGTCAGCCTTTCGACACTTTTTATTATTAAGAAGCGCGCTGGCGCGCGAGGTCGAAAGTTCAATTCTCTCCCCGGGCACCATTTTTTCCTCAAGAGCCTAACGCCGTGATTGTAAAACGCTTATTACCTTTTCTATCTCTCGTAATGTTGAATGCTTGTCTTCCAAATATGTCGGATGGGCAGCTCATGGTTACTTATGTGATTGATGGCGATACGTTTGTTGCAGATGGACGGCGCATTCGTATTTGGGGTATTGATGCACCAGAAAAAGACGAAGCTTACTACCAAACGTCGACGCTAACATTGGAGGGAATGATTGATGGAGCATTGCTGAATTGTACATTGCGCGAAAAAGGTAAGTATCGACGCGATGTGATGCGTTGTTATAAAGGTGACATTGATATTGGTGCGGCGATGGTACGAAAAGGTATGGCCAAAGATGTGCCAAGATCGTTAATCGGCTATTACGAACGCGATCAGATTCACGCGCAGAAAAACAAGTTAGGTATTTGGGCCGATTAAATTATTTCTTTTTAAAGCCTTTGCCCTTGTAATAATCGCCAGGGAAGTCTTTACGAAGCGGTAAGTCGCCATCAAGTTCATGCACAACAGCACATTGTGGTTCAACGGCACGAAGTTGTGGCCATTTCTCAACCCAGCCACGTGTGTGGTCTGCGTCTTGGATAAGCGAGTAATGCATACAATCAGATAGGCCAATCGCTTGGCGATAGCTGTGATATGTTCCAGGCGTTACGATAGTATCTGCAGCACCAACGAAGTGATGTTGTGGCACTTTGGCCAGTCTAGCGCTGTAGTTGGTGGCTAGAACTGCGTTCTCTGAAACATTTGGAATGTTTACGTTGTCTACAAATTTAGGGTTCAAGTCACCTGCCACTGTACGAAGTGTCTTGATGTCGTTACGCGTTGCGGCCAAGACCGCGGCAATATTGGCGCCACCACCGTAACCAACAATGTGAAAGCTTGTGATATCCCATCTGGCGGCAATGTTATCTAAAGCTGTGCTGTAAGCGGCGATAACTTCAGGGGCAAAACGGTCTTGTTGCCAGTATTTAGGATCGCATCCTTTTTCTTCTGGCATTTTTACATACTGGCAAGGGCGAGCAAGGTAAGCCACGTTTTTAGATAAGTCACGTGTTGCTAAATGCAGCCCAACAGGATTATCACGAGTGGCATCATCTTCCAAAAAGCTTGGTTTTTGTTTTTCAGGATCGACAGGAAGAGCAGTATCACCTTCAATATAGATTGTTGCGGACGCTTGTCTTTGATGCATACGTTCCCATGCTTGTAATTGGAATTGACCCGCATTCACTGTGCGTTCAACCATAAAGGCAGGGCGCGCTAGCTGATGCGCTGTTTGGTCATTGATGTCTGTCTCCAAACCACAAGCAGATAAAAGTAAAAGGGAAGAAAGTAAAAGTTTTTTCATAGAATGAGCCTTTAAAGCGTGAATTACCTAAGTATTTTATGATGATTTGCGCTTTTACGCCACAGCAAATTTAAAAAGCTTTTTTAGGTCAGATTATTTCGGCGGATTCCATCCAGCTTTCCAGCTTTCAATGTCTTTGATAACGGCTTTTTCACCATTATCAAAAAACCAGCTATCAACAGCATAACGTTGCTTTGTTTCAATATCTTGAATAACGGCAGTTTGATGCCACCATCGTGACCCACTGCCGATTGGGCTTCTGCTGGCAGGGAAAAAGGGTGTGTTATATGTGAGCAGGTTAAGATCTTGCAAGAGCATAAGGTAAATTGTGGTGTTCGTGCTTTCGTCTATGCAATCTTGTTGGAAGCGCTGCGATTCAATGCTGTCATCTTGGTATATTCGAAATGTGCCGTGTTTGTCGTTATGGGTGCCTGTGAGGGCTCCTATATCCTTCTCAAAAATTTGAATGGCTTGCGTGACCTTGGTGCGTTCATCTTCTGCACTTTTGGTGTTTTTAAATAAGGTCGTTAACTTTTTGTGGGTGGTTTTAGGAAGGGACACTAAATTACGCGTTTGACAGCCATAGTTAAGGCAATGGGTAAAGTTTTGAGCGGTCGGCGATTTGATGTCATATAGGTTTAGGTAATATTGCGGATTGCCGCTATTACAGGCAGATAAAAACAATATAAAACATAAGCTTAGTGGGCGTTTCAAATATCTAGCTCTAAAATAACGGGTGTGTGATCTGAGGCTTTTTCTTCACCGCGTGGGCCTTTATCAATCATACAGCTTTTTAATTTATCAACCAAAGGCGGGGACAGTAAAAAATGATCAATACGAATACCATTATTTTTAGGCCAAGCACCAGCCTGATAATCCCAAAAGCTGTACTCACTATCATTATGGTTCAATATACGAAACGAATCGTATAGTCCCAGATTGAGGAGGGACTGCCATTTGGCATGCGTCTCTGGGCGGAACAAGGCATCACCGCGCCAGCTTGCAGGATCATGGCAGTCTTGATCGGCGGGTATAACGTTAAAATCACCACCAATCACGAAGGTGATATTCTGTTCACGAAGATATTTTAAGCGTTGATAAAGACGCTCCATCCAATCCAGTTTGTAGGTATATTTTTCTGTATCCACGGG